>JAIXLB010000054.1 GCA_026931905.1 Chitinophagales bacterium | reverse complement strand
ATATTCAAATACAATATCTACCAGCAGCAGTTTACGCATACAATGTTGGAAAAAATACATTAGAAAGTCAGAAATGAAACTAATCAAAAAAGACAAAAGATATTTGAACAACGACATTTGCAGGTTTATTAAAGCACAAGAAAATGATTACCAACAGGCTCTTTCTGAAATTACTTTAGGAAGAAAAAAAGCCATTGGATGTGGTATATTTTCCCTCAACTCATTGGGCTTGGTTATGGCGAAACTTCTAAGTTCTTTGCTATTAAGAGCTTAAATGAAGCAAAAAAATATCTTGAACATCCGATATTAGGAAGTAGGTTTAAAGAAATTACAAATGCACTTTTAAAACTTGATACTGATAATGCAAATCAAATCTTTGGAAGCCCAGATGACTTGAAGCTTAAATCGTGTATGACGCTATTTTCTGTTGTCTGTAACGAAGATGATAATATTTTCAAAAAGGTAATAGACAAATATTTTGATAATAGTTTAGATAAACGAACTTTGAAACTATTAAACAAATCTAAAACAATGCAGGAAAATTGAATTGCTACAAAGTGGATTGACAAGTTAGAAGCTAACAGCACTGCCTTGTCCTAAAATAGATTGACAATTATCGCTACTTAAATTTAGTTCAAAATTTGTTTTTTCAATAAAAAAGTAATTACTTTGTAATCACAAAATAAATTTTATGGAAGTCCAAGTTATCAATATTGGAAACTCAAAAGGCATCAGGTTACCAAAGTCAATTTTAGAACAATATAACATCAGCGATACACTTGAATTGATTTTGGAGAAAGGAAGAATAATTTTAAAACCAAAATCTGTTCCACGAAAAGGTTGGGAGAAATCTTTTAAATTGATGCACACAAACGGAGAAGATCAATTACTGATTGACGACATTTTTGAAGACGAAAATTTTGAGGAGTGGAAATAAAACAATACGAAATAGTATTGGAAAATCTTGACCCAACCATTGGAAGCGAGATGAAAAAAACACGTCCCTGTGTTGTTATTTCGCCAAACGAAATGAACAAATATCTTCAAACGATAGTTGTAGCTCCGCTTACAAGTAGTTCAAAAACTTATCCGACAAGAGTTGACATTAAACAACCCAAAACGAAAGGCTGGATAGTTTTAGACCAAATCAGAACGGTGGACAGAACAAGGATTATCAAAATTTTAGGCAACCTTACAACAACCGAAATCGAAGCTGTGAAAACCGTTATAATGGAAACTTATGTTGAATAAAAGCAAGCACACAACAAGGTATTGCCCAAAACGGGAAGCCTACAATTTCTATTGAACTTTTGTGCAAGGTAAAAATTTAGTTCTACAAGCAAAGTTTAATGGAAAAGCAACCCAGCATCACCAAAACCTAAAACGTTGGTAGCAACTTTAGAAAGACCATAATAAACATAAATATGAAAAGACATTTTCTCTATATTATTTTATTTATTACCATTTTGACAATTGCTGAAAGTTGTGGCACGACTTCACAACTTTATCGTTATGACGACAAAAACAGAACTTACATAGGACAATTAAATGATTCCACATTTACAACTTTAAAAAAATATTTAACCACTACTACAAACTCAAAACTAAAAGACACCATTATTATAAAGTATGATTATAATAAAGAAACTTGTTGGGATAATTTAGATGAAAAAGAAGATGAATACATAATGGGTTTTGTGAGAAGGCACAAAGAAAGAGTTCAAAAAGTTTTGGCAATAAGAAAAAATGTTTCAGTATTTGACTTTCGAGAACCTGGAAACAATCTAAACAAAATAAAGAAGTGGGACAGTTCAATAATAATTGATAGCTCTAAACAACTGTTCAATTTACTTTTTAAAGAACGTTGTACTTGTGGAAATTCAATCATTATAATGCCAGATAAAAGATTTGTTTTTTTGCGTTCAGATTCACACTCAGAAGTTTTAGATTTAACACAAAAACAAATTGAAGAGTTATTGAGTAAGAAATAAAAATTGCTAACAAAATTGTGTTTACTGCAAGTTAGTCTAAATGTTATAAGCATCAATTTTTTATTCGCTCATGTGCTTTAGTTTTGGTGTGATGAAAAGCAGTAGTTACAGCATTATTAAGCTCTATCAACTAATATTAGGAAGATACTAATTGGGTTAATACCAGTTAAACTTACACAACATGAAATTGAGAATTATAATTGCATTTGTGCTTTACCTTATCGGTATTTCTAAAATAATTGATTGGTTTGTCTTTTGGGAAAATAATCAAGAATTGGCTCTACGAAATTATGGTCAACTCAAACTTAAATTTATAAGTAGATTTCCTAGTTTAATACAACCTCTTTTCTCAAAACACCCAGAACCAGCGACACTTATTTGTTTTATTTTTTTTATAATAGCAGGAGTAGTTTTGCTGAAAGAGCCAAAATACGTTTTTAAGGTATTTGCTATAACTGCATTCTTTTTTGCTTTTTGGAATTTATTTTCCTTAATGTAGTCAAATAAGCACTTCTTCCAACAAAAGACTTGACAATATTTAGGCTTAACGTTGCAAACTTCAGTTTCCACAAAACATAGAATACTCCCAAATCACCAATTTACAAACCACAGTTTTTAGCTTTACCTAAACTTTTTTAAATCATAATTAAATTGTTTTCAAAAGTTTAAGAATATTTGATTTTAGTACACTCATACTATTTAACCTTGCTTTGTCGTTATTGATATAATTCATGTGGAAAACTCTGCATAAATCATTTTTTTTTAACCACTTTAAATTTCAACCATAAAGTAGTAAGATATTTACAGCAATGCTTAACCCAGAAATTTTATTGAAAGCTTATAGGCTTATGGTTACTTCTAAAGCCATGTGTACTATTTACGATGCTAACAGAACCATTTGCAAATATGTACATTCTTCTTCAAGAGGTCACGAAGCTATTCAAATTGCTACAGGTTTGCAATTACAAAGTCAGGATTGGGTTAGCCCATATTATAGAGATGATAGTTTAATGATGGCATCAGGTTTTCAGCCTTATGAATTAATGCTGCAACTACTTGCCAAAAAAGATGATCCATTTAGTGGTGGTCGTTCTTATTATTGTCATCCATCAAATAAAGATGGTATTCGTCCTTCTATCATTCATCAAAGCAGTGCAACAGGTATGCAAGCTATACCAACTACAGGTTTAGCACAAGGCATACAATTTATAGAAGAGCATCATCAAACCTTATTAAAAAAAGGAGCTAATAATGAATTGCCAGTTGTAGTGTGTTCGTTTGGCGATAATAGTATTACAGAAGGAGAAGTTAGCGAAGCATTTCAATTTGCTGTATTAAAACAATTACCCATAATATATTTAGTACAAGATAACCAATGGGGTATAAGTGTTACAGCAGAAGAAGCAAGAGCTATGAATGCTTATGAATATGCTGCAGGATTTAAGGGGTTAAAAAGATTGCAATGCGATGGTAGCGATTTTAGTAGAAGTTATGAAACTATGCAAGATGCTTTTGAATATGTAAGAACTGAAAGAAAACCTGTTTTAGTTCATGCAAGAGTGCCCTTATTAGGGCATCATACCAGTGGTGTAAGAAAAGAATTTTACAGAACCAGAGAAGATTTATTAAAACATGGTTTATACGATCCTATTCCTAAATTAAGATTATTATTAACAGGAATTGGGTTTAATGAAAATGAAATAAATGAAATAGAAATAGCTGCTGAGAAAGATGTAAATGAAGCATTTGAAAAAGCACAAACCGCAGCAGAGCCTACTAAAGATTTAGCAGAAAACCATGTATTTGCTCCTACAATTATTAAAGAAGAAACAGGCACAAGAACTCCAAAATCTTCTGAAAAAACAATAATGGTAGATGCTGCATTACATGCCATGGAAGAAATAATGCAAGATTATCCAGAAGCTATTTTATATGGACAAGATGTAGGTAGAAGATTAGGAGGCGTTTTTAGAGAAGCTGCAACTTTAGCTGAAAAATTTGGCGATCATCGTGTGTTTAATACAGCTATTCAAGAAGCCTATATTGTAGGAAGCACAATAGGAATGAGTGCATTGGGTTTAAAACCTATTGTTGAGGTTCAGTTTGCAGATTATATTTACCCCGGGCTCAATCAATTAGTTACAGAAATTTCTAAAAGCTGTTATTTAAGCTATGGAAAATTTCCTGTGCAAATGATTTTAAGAGTGCCTATTGGAGCTTATGGGGGTGGTGGACCTTATCATAGTGGAAGTATTGAAAGTACTTTATTAACTATCAAAGGAATTAAAGTTTGTTACCCCAGCAATGCAGCAGATATGAAAGGTTTAATGAAAGCTGCTTTCTTAGATCCTAATCCTGTTGTAATGCTTGAACACAAAGGCTTATACTGGAGTAAAGTTGCAGGAACAGAAGATGCAAAAACCATAGAACCTGATAAAGATTATATTTTACCCTTAGGCAAAGCCAATATTGTATTACATGCTGATAATGAAAATTTGAAAAGAGGAGAAACAGTTTGTATCATCACTTATGGTATGGGTGTTTATTGGGCAAAAGAAGCAGCAAATAATTTCCCAGGTAAAATAGAAATTCTTGATTTAAGAACTTTATATCCTTTAGATGAAGAACTTATTTTTAGTAGTGTAAAAAAACATGGAAAAGTTTTAGTATTAACCGAAGAACAACAAAACAATTCTTTTGCAGAAAGCCTTTCTTTACGAATATCCAATAATTGTTATCACTTCTTAGATGCCAAAGTAGAGGTAATGGGATCTTTAAATTTACCTGCAGTACCCATCAATCTTGTTTCTGAGGAAGCTATGCTGCCTAATGCTGCAAAACTTGCTGATCGATTAGAAAAATTATTGAATTATTAAGTTTATAAAATTCTTTTTTAAGTAAACCTCCTATATTTGCAGCCCTTTAGGTTAATGGTGGGATAGCTCAGCTGGTTAGAGCATCGGATTCATAACCCGAAGGTCGGCAGTTCAAGTCTGCTTCCCACTACAATTAAGCCCTGAACTTAGAAGTTTAGGGCTTAAAAATTTAAAATAAATGATAAGCTATTTTAGATTTTATTTCAAATCCAATTTTATCTGCAACTCATTCAACTGTTTATTGTCTATAATGCTTGGAGCATCTATCATTACATCTCTGCCACTATTGTTTTTAGGAAAAGCAATAAAATCTCTGATACTTTCGCTGCCTCCTAAAATAGAACACAACCTGTCAAAGCCAAAAGCAATACCTCCATGTGGTGGTGCTCCATATTCAAATGCACCTAAAAGAAATCCAAATTTATTTTGTTGATCTTCCTCATTCATACCTAAAGCTGCAAACATTTTTTGTTGTAATTCTTTTTGATAAATTCTTATACTTCCTCCTCCAATTTCATTTCCATTTAAAACCATATCATAAGCATTGGCTTTAATATTAGCATAAGGATGTTTTAAATATTCAGCAGCATTTTCAATGGTAGGGTTATTGTTAATCATCGTGGCAATATCACTTGGCTTAGGGCTTGTAAAAGGATGATGCCTTGCTACCCATCTGTTTTCTTCTTCTGCATATTCAAACAACGGAAAATCCAATATCCATAACAGTTTAAACTCATCTTCTTTTCTTAAACCTAATCTTTTTCCCATTTCAAGTCTTAGTTCAGATATTGCTTTTCTGGTACGTTCTTCTGCACCTGCTAATAGTAAAACTAAATCGCCTGCATGGGCATTTGCTGCATGAGCAATAGCTTTTAATTTTTCTTCAGAAAAGAATTTATCAAAACTGCTTTTATAAATGCCATCTGTATTGCATTTTATAAATGCCAAACCCTTCATGCCTATTTGTGGACGTTTTACCCATTCAATCAATTCATCTGTTTGTTTTCTCGAATATTCGCTGCAATTAGGAACAGCAATAGCTACAACAGTTTCAGCATCATTGAACACTGCAAATTCACTCTCAATCAACGATGAAATATTTTCTTTTGCAGGAAATGTATGCTGTGGAAATTTTAAATTACACAACTTCATACCAAAACGAATATCAGGTTTATCATTTCCGTATTGCCACATAGCATCTTCCCAAGTCATTCGTTCTACAGTTTCGTTATAATCAATGCCTTTTACATCTTTAAAAATTCGTTTTACCAAACCCTCAAACATTTGTAAAACATCTTCCTGTTCTATAAAACTCATTTCACAATCTATTTGTGTAAATTCTGGCTGTCTATCTGCCCTTAAATCCTCATCTCTAAAGCATTTCACAATTTGATAGTATTTATCATAACCACTAACCATTAATAATTGTTTAAAGGTTTGTGGGCTTTGTGGCAAAGCATAAAACTGCCCTTCATTCATTCTGCTTGGCACTACAAAATCTCTTGCACCTTCTGGAGTAGATTTTATTAAAAAAGGCGTTTCAATATCAATAAAATTATTTTCGTGTAAATAATTTCTGGCACTACGATTTACTGCATAACGCAATTCCAAATTTTTCTTTACTGCATTTCTTCTCAAATCCAAATAGCGATATTTCATTCTCAAATCATCGCCTCCATCTGTATCATCTTGTATAGTAAATGGTGGTGTTTCGCTCTTGTTTAAAATGTTGAATGTAGTTATTGCAATTTCAATATCACCAGTAGCAATATTTTTATTTTTATTGCTTCGTTCACTCACTTTTCCAGTTGCTTGCAACACAAATTCACGCCCCAAAGGGTTTTCTTCTAATTGCTTGTTCAATTCTTCGCCAAACAATAATTGTGTAATGCCATAGCGGTCTCTTAAATCTACAAAAGTTATTGCACCAAATTTTCTTATAGTTTGCACCCAGCCTGCAAGTGTTACAGTTTCACCTACATTTTTTATTGTTAATTCTCCACAAGTTTTTGAACGAAACATATTTTTAAATTCTAATTTTTTTATTTTGAAACCAACTGTTGAAACGTTTGTTTAGCTTTTGTTGCGTCGCACACTTCAACGCTTTTATTTCTATTGAGCTATTTTTTTAAGAATGCGAAAATAATTGTTTACAACAAGCAGCAAATATATATGAAAAGCAAAAAGGGAGCAGCTTTCAACCACTCCCCTTCTTTATTTTTTTTGTAAAATTATTTAGCAATTCCGTTGTTATTCCAATCTCTGCCAAAAACTTTTTGTAGTAATGGTGTTGTTCTTGCTTCAGCTTTTGTACGAATAATAACTTCTTGCTCTGCTATTTTATTAAACATAGCATTGGTTACTACACCTGCTAAAAGGTTATCCAAATTAAGATTTAGTTTTACCTTATCTCCCAAAACTAATTTTACAGGAGCCACCAATTTATCCCATTCTTTGGTAACATTATATTGGTCTAAAGCAGTTTTCATAATAGGAGTAACTGTTGTTCTTAATTCGCCACCAATGGTATTTCTAAAATAATCTGTAGCTGCAGTACCTCCATTTTTTACAATATTTATAGCATCGGTAATATTCATTCTTTTTATTCCATCTGCAAAAACAGGAATTGAATTAGTAGCTGTTTGTGTTGCAGCATTGGTAAGGGTATTGGTAAATTTATCAATATCTTTACTAAGCCCTAATTGTTGCAATTTTTGCAACACAGTATTTACATCTTTGGGTAGTATAGCATTCATTAAAGCATCTTTACTAATTAAAGCATTTCCATTACTACCTATAGTAAGCATTTCTTTTATTGCACCAACAGCATCTGCTTCTGTAAGAAAAGTGCTTGCCATTGTTTTTAAAGTATCGCAACTACTTAAAAACATACTACTACTAAGTAACAACACAAGAGACAATCGTTTCATATAGTTTAAAATTTTTGGGCTTCAAACTTAGTATTTAAAAAATAAAACTATTTAAAAAATTAAAGTCTGCACTATCATTAACTTTATACAATGAAAGCTTTTTTAGTTGTTTTATTTTTTATTGTTTTAAAAGCAAATTCACAGGAAATTCAATGTAAAACTTTTGTAGATATTCCTGCAATGGAACAAAAAAACTATGAAGCCAGATTAAACCAAATTGCTTTAACCAATGCATCAGATAATTATGCCATTTATTATGCACGTTTTTTATGGAAAATAAATCCTGCTATAAAATATATTGATGGCGTTGCAACACTTTATTTTAAAACAACATCAACTACCGACAGTATTGTTTTGGATTTAAGCAGTTATTTAATGGTTGATAGTATAAAATTCAGAAATCAAAATATCAACTACTCACAAAAAAATAATAATACTTTAACTGTACAATTTAATGCCACTCTAAGCAATGCACAGCAAGACTCTGTAAGTATTTATTACAAAGGCATTCCAGACAATTCTGGTTTTGGCTCTTTTATACAAACAACACACAACAATGTTCCAGTAATTTGGACATTGAGTGAGCCTTTTGGCAGCAAAGATTGGTTTCCTTGCAGAAATGGTTTGGATAATAAAATGGATAGTATTGATATTTTTATAGTGCACCCCTCTATTTATAAAGCTACAAGCAATGGCGTTTTGCAATACGAAAAAATGGATGCAGGCTTTACCACTACTTATTTTAAACACAGATACCCTATTGCATCTTATTTAATTGCTATTGCAGTTACAAATTTTTCTGTGTTGCAAAATACAGTTCAGTTGGGCAATACAACACTGCCTTTTATTTTATATATCTATCCAGAAAATGTTACAGATTTTCAAAACAGTATTCAAATAACCCAAAATGCTTTGCAGCTTTTTCATACAAGCTTTGGCGATTATCCTTTTATCAATGAACAATATGGGCAAACACAATTTGGCTGGGGCGGAGGAATGGAACATCAAACAAACAGTTTTGTTACATCGCCTGATGAAAACTTATTGGTACACGAATTAGCCCATCAATGGTTTGGAGATAAAATTACTTGTAGTGGTTGGCAAAATATTTGGCTAAACGAAGGCTTTGCAACTTTTTGTGCCAATTATTATTTTGAAAAATTTAATACCACAAAATTTCAATCGTTATTAACCTCACAATTAAACGATATTGTAAGTCAGCTAAATGGTTCTGTTTATGTAAAAGACACCACAAACGTTGGCTCTATTTTTAATGCAAGATTAAGCTACAACAAAGCAGCTTACATACTAAGAATGTTGAGGTTTAATGTAGGCGATAGCATTTTTTTTAAAGCACTTCGTGAATATTTAAACGATTCGCAATTAAAATACAATTTTGCAAACACCAATCAATTCAAACAACATGTAGAAGCTGTTGCACAACAGGATTTAAGCTGGTTTTTTAATCAATGGATTTATGGCGAAGGCTATCCATCTTTTCATGTAAGCTGGAGTCAAAGCAATAACTATTTTGCCAAAATAAAAATAAGTCAAACAACATCACACAACTCTGTTTCTTATTATCAAACATTGCTTCCTTTAACTTTTAAAAATGCCATACAACAAAAAACAGTAGTAGTACAATGCAATAACAACAATGATGAAATATGGGCAGACATTGGCTTTGCAGCAGATACAGTTTTAATTGACACAGAAAAACAATTAATCAGTAAAAACAATTCTACCGAAAAAATAAACACAGTTTTCGATTTTACCGTAGATGATATTGTTGTGTATCCTAATCCAGTAAAAGATTACATCAATATTCATTTTAAAAAACCATTAATAAGAAATACAGAAATTGAATTATTTTCAGCATCAGGGCAATTACTACATAAAACCAATTACAGCATTAGTGTAAATAATACAACTTTAAAAATTCCTGCTCAATTATTAAGCAATGGAATGTATATAATAAAAATTACTACAGAAAATGGTTTACAACTCATAAAAAAACTGATAAAATAATTTTTATTGAAGTATTAACAAGTATGAATAACTTTTTGTATCAACATTATTGTTTCATAGCAATACAATCTTCAAATTTGCGTAACACAATATCGTTTTAGGAATTATTTATTTGTTACAACAATCATGTCCACTTATAATCAAAGCAGAAGTAGAGTAATACAAATTGTTTTTGTAATAGTGTTTATAGTTATTATAGGGCAATTAATTAACCTACAAATATTTTCTTCCAAATACAGAATAATGGCAGACAACAATGCTATTTTTCGTAAAGTAATCTATCCAGATAGAGGAATAATTTTCGACAGAAAGCACAGAGCTATTTTAGAAAACGAAGTCATGTTTGATTTAATGGTTATACCTGCCGAAACAAAAGGTATAGATAAAATAGCATTTTGCGAATTATTGGATATTGATACAGTTGAATACAGAAAACGAATTACAACAGCCATTATTAAAAATACCTCAGTAAAATCAAGTGTTTTTGAAGCTTTGCTTTCGCCTGAAATGTATGCAAAATTGAATGAAAATATTTACAAATTTCCTGGTTTTATGCTTCAAGAAAGAAGTATAAGAAGTTATCCTTACAATACTGCTGCTGCCATTTTAGGATATATAGGAGAGGTAGATACAGCTTTTCTTAGAAGAAATAAAGAAGCTGGTTATGAAATGGGAGATTATACTGGCTTGAATGGCTTGGAAAGGACTTATGAAAAAGTATTAATGGGCACAAGAGGTATAAAACGTTTTATAAGAGATAACAGAGGAAGACTGCAAGGAAGTTTTGAAAAAGGAATGTTTGATACTGCTGCAGTGGCAGGAAGAAATCTTTATACAAGTATTGATATAGAAGTACAACAATTAGCAGAAAAATTATTGCAAAATAAAATAGGAAGTGCAGTAGCCATAAACCCTAAAACAGGAAGTGTAATTGCTATGGCTACAAGCCCAAGTTATAATCCTAATACACTTACAGGCTCTGAAAGAAGAAGAAATTTTGGGAGAATGTTATTAGATACTGCACGTCCTTTATTAAACAGAGCCATTAAAGGTCAATACCCTCCAGGCTCTACTTTTAAACCTTTAGGCGGTTTAGTAGCATTAGATGAAAACCTAATTACCCCTGCTTATGGTTTTCCTTGTTATGGTGCTTATACCTATTGTGGCAGACCTGTAAAATGTACACATGCAGGTGGTGGACATGCAGATAATTTAAGAAAAGCTATTGCTTATTCCTGCAACTCATACTTTGTTCATGTATTTAGAATGGCAGTTGATAATCCTGCTTTTGGAAACCCACAACAAGGATATTTAAAATGGAAAGAGTATATGAATACTTTTGGAATGGGTGTACAATTAGGAATTGATTTACCTGGTGAAGTAAAAGCAAGTATTCCAGAAATATCTCGCTACAATAAAGACTTTGGAGGACCACGTTGGAATAGTTGCAACATTCTTACATTAGGTATAGGACAAGATAGAATGACTGCCACACCTTTACAATTAGCTAATTTAATGTGCATTATTGCCAATAAAGGATATTATTACACACCACATATTGTAGATAGTTTAGAAAATGAAACTATAGAAGATACAGCTTACTTAACCAAATATAGAAGCAAACATCAGGTAACACATATACCAGATACTATTTACCAAACAATACAAGAAGGAATGCACGATGTAACCATTTATGGAACTGCTGCAAGCCTTAAAGTTCCAGGTCATGAATTTTGTGCAAAAACAGGAACTGCACAAAACCCACATGGAAAAAACCATGCTGTATTTACAGCATTTGCCCCAAAAGAAAACCCAAAAATTGCTGTTGCAGTAGTAGTAGAAAACTCAGGCTATGGAGGCACTTGGGCTGGTCCTGTTGCTACTTTATTAATGGAAAAATATTTAAACGATACCTTAACCATTGAAAGCGAAAAAAGAGTAGAATCATTTTCAAAAATTGATTTAATACCAGCAGCGATTAAAAAATGGTATTTTAGAAAAGATTCTTTAAGAGCTGTAAGAGAAAGAGAGAAAGAAAAAGAAATGGAACAAAAAGCTGATGAAATAGAAGTAGATACAGCCGCCAACGTTAAAACAACTTTTGACCCTGAAGCAGAGCCTAACAAAAAAGAAAATGATAAAAATAATAATGCTGCAACAGTAGAAAAATCGCCAGTGATTTTAAACAACAACGATAAAAAGAAAAAGAAAGATACCGTACAACCATGAGTCATCAATACAATAGTATGCGTGCTTCTCAAAAGCCAGATTTTTTAATAATATGGTTATATGCTGTATTAGTAGCTATTGGTATTTTTTGCATTTTTATGGTAGAGTATAAACCAGAAACCAATGTGTTACAAACATTTTTAAGTGGAAATACTAATTACAGCAAACAATTATTTTTTGCAGGAATTTGTATAGTAGTTGCCACTTTTATTATGCTTGCAGATAGTAAACTATTTACCGTTTTTGCAAATTTATTTTATGCTTTTGGTATATTATTAATGCTTGTAACTTTTGTTTTAGGAAAAAATATCAATGGTAGCAAAAGCTGGATTCCTTTGGGTGGTGGCTTTAATTTACAACCAGCCGAATTGTGTAAAATATTTGTAGCATTGGCTTTAGCCAAGTTTTTATCAAGACAAGAAACCGAGTTTACAAAACTAAAATCACAACTTATAGGTGCAGCCATTGCATTAACACCAGCTATACTTTCTATAGCACAACAAGAAACAGGATTGGCATTGGTGTATTCTTCCTTTTTTATTGTAATGTATAGAGAGGGTTTGCCTTCTACCATATTAATTATTGGGTTATCAGTTGCTGTTTTAGTGGTAGCAACTTTGCTATTAGAGCCCAATACTTTGGCTATTATTCTTACTGGTATTGCTATTCTAATCATTTTTATTTTACATAAACAAATCAAAAGGAAGAAACAAATACTAACTATTGTTATTGCTCTTTGGGCAGTATGTGTAGGTATTCAAAGATTTGCAGTTCCTTATTTTTTTAATAATGTTTTAAAGTGTTATCAAAGTACCCGTATTTACAGCATGGTAGGTAAAGATTACGATTGTTCTCAAAACAAATATGCTATAAGTACACCCTCAAAACCTGTACGAAAACCAGATGATTACAATGTAAGGCAAAGCAAAATAGCCATAGGCTCTGGAGGTTTTATGGGAAAAGGTTTTTTAAAAGGCACTCAAACAAGAGGCAAATATGTCCCTGAGCAACATACAGATTTTATTTTTACATCCTTAGGCGAAGCATTTGGTTTTGTAGGAAGTTTTATTTTTTTATTGCTTTACTTATTACTTCTTTTTAGAATTGTACGAGTTGCAGAAAGGCAACGTAGTACATTTAGTAGAGTATATGCTTATAGTGTAGCAAGTATTTTATTCTTTCACATTACTGTAAATATTTGTATGACAATAGGTTTGTTTCCTATCATTGGTATTCCTTTGCCTTTAATAAGTTATGGAGGTTCTTCTTTATTAACTTTTACTGTTTTAATTTTTATTTTATTAAAATTAGATACTGATAGACAAGTAGCTTTAAGATAAATTAAAAATAGTTTTATTGATAAGTTTTATAACATAAAAAATTTAGTTGATTGAATGTGCCACTTCTTATCCTATTCTTTTTCAGAAAACTTAAACATTTCAAAATTAATAAGCTGCTTAATTATATATAGCATTAGCAACGTATCTTAGCGTAATGCAAACAGTATTTTTATTTGTTTATGGGTCGTTGCGTAGTGGTTTCAAAAATCCTATGTATAATTATGTAAGCCGTTATTTTAATTTGGTTGCAAGCCATGCTAAAGTAAAAGGATTATTGTACAACATGGGAACGCACCCAGTTGCAAAATCAACTTCTGAAAATAAATTTTTGATAGGAGAATTGTATGCTATCAACAATATTGATGAATTTAGTTTTGCCATTGCTCAATTAGATGACTATGAAGGAGTAAGTGTAGAAGAAGGCGAAAAGCCTTTATTTCAAAGAGAAAAGACAATGGTATTTCTTGATAATAATAAAGAAATTGAGGCGTGGGTTTATTGGTATAATGGCAGTGTTGATGGAAAAACAATTATTGAGAGTGGCGATGTATTGCAGTTTTTTTCTGAACAACAAAAAGGCAGTTAATGGCTGAATTTTCTACAACAAAAAATATTTATTTTCTTTCCGATTTTCATTTAGGAGCTCCCAACTTTTCTGATAGTCTTGTAAGAGAAAAAAAAATAGTTGCTTTTTTAAATAGTATTAAAAAAGATGCTGATGAAATTTTTATTTTGGGCGATATGTTTGATTTTTGGTATGAGTATAAAACTGCTGTACCAAAGGGTTATACAAGATTGTTTGGTAAATTGGCAGAACTAACAGATGCTGGTATTCCTATACATTTTTTTGTGGGCAACCATGATATGTGGATGAAAGATTATTTTCAAAAAGAACTAAACATTTCAGTTTATTTTGAACCTATTAGTATTGAACGATTTGATAAAAAACTTTTCGTTGCTCATGGAGATGGTTTAGGCCCTGGCGATCATGGATATAAATTTCTTAAAAAAATTTTTAGAAACAAAATTTGTCAGTGGTTGTTTGGTGCTATTCATCCATCAATAGGCATGGGTATTGCAAATTACTTTAGTAAAAAAAGCAGAGAAAAAACAGGTTCAGCCGATGAGCATTTTTTAGGAGAAGATAAAGAGTGGCTTTTTATTTTTTGTAAAGAAGAACTGAAAAAAAAGCATTACGATTATTTTATTTTTGGGCACAGGCATTATCCCATTAAACAAGCATTAAACAACGAAAGTTATTATGTAAATCTTGGCGATTGGATAAAAAATTTTACTTACGCTGTTTTAAATAATGAAACCTTAGAATTAAAAAAATGGGAAAACTAAAGTATAGTTGGTTATTCGTTTTTTGTTTTTGCTTTACTTCTGTTTTTGCAAATGATACTACTATAAACTTCAGTTTACAAAAATCAATTAAAGGAAATTTCATCAATTTTACATTAGATAATTTAGGAAATATTTTTTTAGTAACTGATAATAATCAATTAAAAAAATATGATGCAAACTTAAATGTAGTAAGCGTTTTCAACGATGTAAAGCAATACGGCAATATTAGTTTTATTGATGCTTCTAACCCCTTAAAAATTTTAATTTTTTATAAAGATTTTTCTACCATTTTGGTATTAGATAGATTTTTAAGCAGAAGAAATACAATAGACTTACGTTCTTTAAATATTGTAGAAGTAAAAACTATTGCCCAAAGTTATGATAACAATATTTGGCTTTTTGATGAATTAGATGCCAGCATAAAAAAAATAGATGATTATGGTAAACTTGTAATAAAAACCACAGATTTTAGATTGTTGTTTGATGATGCTTATAACCCATCAACCATGATTGACTCAAATGGTATGCTGTATTTGTATAATGAAGAAAAAGGCTGGTTGGTTTTTGATTATTATGGAGCTTTGAAAAGCAAATTCAATACAGAAAATTGGAAAGATGTGCAAGTAAACAATAAAACTTTAGTAGGAAGAAATTCCAATCATTTTTATTTATTACAACCACCTTTACCTAACATAAATGTTTATACCACCAATATTGATTTAATCAATGCTACAAAGGTTTTGCAAGGCAATGATTTATTGTATGTACTTACAAAAGAAGGTTTGTCTATCTATCAACTTCAAGGAAAGTAATACTACATTGTAGTATATATTTTTTTAAATAAAATATACACATTCTTTACGCTTTTGTTTTCAAAAAAATAATACTTATAAAAGCAGTAGTGTACCTTTGCTCCTTTCTTTTAAATTTCTTACATGAGCGATGCAATACAACATGAATGTGGTTTAGCTTATATCAGGCTTAGAAAACCTTTCTCTTATTATCTTCAAAAATATGGTACAGCCATGTATGGCATTAATAAGCTGTATTTATTAATGGAAAAACAACACAATCGTGGACAAGATGGAGCTGGTATTGCTACAATAAAATTAAATGTAGAACCAGGGTATCCTTTTTTGGATCGCATTCGCAGCATTGCACCACAATCTATTGCAGATATTTTTTCTAAAGTTAATCAAGAGCTTACAGAGCTTGAGAAATATCAACCAGAAATTAAACAACATCCAGGATTACTAAAAGGTCATTTACCCATTTTAGGAGAGTTGATGTTGGGGCATTTGCGTTATGGAACACAAGGAAAAAATAATGTAGAATTTTGCCATCCATTTATAAAAAGAAACTTACAGCCTGGCAGAAATCTTGCTCTTGCAGGAAATTTTAATTTAGTAAATACCGATGAGTTGTATGATTTATTAAACATTAACCCAGGTGAGTTTCAAAAACAAAGCGATTTAGCTGCAATGATGGAAACCATTCATTATTTTTTAATTAAGGAAGATGAAGAAAACCCCAACCATGCCAACATAAAAAAATTATTGCAAAAAGCTGTAACATTATTTGATGGTGGTTATACCATAGGTGGTTTAATAGGTAATGGATATAGTTTTGTAATGAGAGATGCACATGGTATTCGTCCTGCTTATTATTTTATTAATGATGAATTTATAGTTGCTGCAAGTGAGCGTTCAGCCATTAGAACAGCATTTAATACAGCACAACACGAAGTACAAGAATTACCCCCTGCACATGCTTTAATTGTTGATGAAAAAGGAAATTTTAGCATTGAAAAAATTATAGAACCTAAAGAAAGAAGAGCTTGCAGTTTTGAAAGAATTTATTTTAGCAGAGGCAGTGATGAAAAAATTTATAGAGAAAGAATTGCTTTGGGACATCATTTAAGTAAAACAGTTTTAGAAAGTATTCAATACGATTTAAAGCACACTATTTTTTCTTATATACCTAATACAGCAGAAGTTGCTTTTTATGGTTTAGTAAAAGGCATGGAAGATTATTTAAACAAAATAAAAGTGGACAGAATTTTAAGCTGGAATGGAAATGTTACTCAAGAAAAATTAGAAGAAATGATTAACAGAAAAATTCGTCAGGAAAAAATTGCTATTAAAGATGTAAAACTGAGAACTTTTATTACAGAAGATAAGAGCAGAAACGAAATGGTGCAGCACGTTTATGATATAACCTATGGTACTGTAAAAGACAATGAAGATACATTGGTTGTAATTGATGATAGTATTGTACGTGGTACAACCTTAAAGCAAAGTATAATAACAATGCTGGCACGATTAAAACCTAAAAAAATAATTATTGTTTCATCGGCTCCGCAAATTCGTTATCCTGATTGTTATGGAATTGATATGAGCAAACTGGGCGATTTTATTGCATTTCGTGCAGCAATAGAATTATTAAAAGAGACCCAGCAGGAAGAAATTATTTCTACAACACTACAAACAATTAAACAACTTCAAAGAGATAATCAACTACATACAGAAAATGTTGTAAGACACATTTACAAGCCTTTTTCTACCCAACAAATTTCTAATAAAATTGCTGAGCTAATAACACCAAATGATATAGAAATTCCTGTTCAAGTTATATTTCAAACCATTGAAGACTTGCACGATAGTTGCCCAACCAATAAAGGCGATTGGTATTTTACAGGAAATTATCCTACACCTGGTGGCAACAAAGTTTGCAACAAAGCATTTTTAAATTTTATTGAAGGAAAAAATGTAAGAGGGTATTGATTTTTTCTACAACAAAAAACATTTTTACAAATTAGAAAAAGTACGGTTTCTATTAATTTTTAAATCTCTTAAAATACCACTCTTAGGGCTAATTACAATATTAAAACTACGCCACAAACCAACAGGAGTAATGTTTACAGAAAGTTGCCAGCAGTGCATTTCTCTTGAAATAAACATACTAAATTGTTCCAAACCAAATTCCTTTACATTATAATAGCCTGTTGCTCCAAGTTTCCATTTAGGGGTTAAACTAAAATCTCCATTAAAATTTATACTACTATAAGTTTCTGTTCTATAACCACTATAATCTGGTTTTAAAATTTGGGTAAAAGAAAGTGAGTAAGATAAATCTAAACGCCAAGGAATATTAAAATCTGTATATTCTGCAGGGTTTTGCCTAATGTAGTTTAGTTGTCTTAGTTGCTCATCAGGAGTTAAAAAAGGATCGTTGGGTAAGTTTTTAGAATTAGTATTTTTTTCATCTCTTGGTTTACTTTCAAAGTTTGTGCTAATAGCAAGTCCACCACTTGTTATTCTTCCAAGTTTTCCTTGCTTAATCATTAATGAGTTTACTCTTTGTCCATATTTATTTACTTGGTAAGGATCCATGGTTGCGTAAGCAGTAATATTTATTTTATCAAACAAATTACTGCGTAAATACAAATTAAAATTTCCCAACGCAAAACTATCTGCCATTAAATTATAAGTAGAAGTAAAACCAAATCCATCAATAAGTTTTATTTTTTTATCTGCTTGCGAAGAGTCTTTGGTATCTCTTACTTTCATTTCTAAAATATTGTCAATTCCAAAACTTATTCCTCCAAAATTTCCTTCTCCATAAGGTCCATAAATATTACCTTCAAATTCAGAAAAACGCATCATACGCCCTGTTGAATCTACTTGAACATTGTAATAGCTTTTACTGGCTAAATCTGGAGTATAACTCAAACCAATAGTTGGTCTTATTTCATGTCGTATAGCTTTTACTTTTCCTTTTTTAAATTGATAGGTGCCAAAAATTCTTGTACTTGCATTAATACCCATACTCATATTGTTTTGCATGAAAAAACCTTTTTGTGTATTGAATTTTACCAAAGAATCGGTAGCATCCCAATAACGTTTGGTTTTTTGACCATACCAGCGTTGTTGAAATGAAATACTTGGAGCAATAGTTATAGGACCTAATGAGGGTAAGGATAATGTAATGGGCACTGAATGTTCAGCACCCCATTGTAAAGTATCTAATAATTTATATGTGCTAAACGCTGTATCATAAAATGAAATTCTGTTTTGAAAATTTCCTGAATAACCTATACCAATTTTTTCGTACCATTTAGGAGTGCCTGCAGTTTCTTTTTTCTCAAATGGATAAAATGTTATTACATTAAAACTTGCATTAGGCAAACTAAGATTTACCAAATGTGTTTTATTGTTTTGATTATGATTTAGGTTGAGCGATAAATTATATTTTCCATTCCAACTTTTACTATAAGCAATAGAAGATGATAATTGGTTATTAAAATTTTGATACGGATTATTTAAAATTTCTCTGTTAAATCTTGTGCTACCAAAATTTACAGTTGCAGAAAAATTTGTGCCTGGTCTTGCTTTGCTATCTCTTGAATGACTCCAGTTTATCATGTATGAAGATGAGATATTAAATTCATCTTGCGACTTTGTTGAAAAACGATTGAGTGTTTTATTGCGTTGAATAGAAATATTTACATTGCCTGCATACTTATATCGCTTTATGTATTTGCTATTTGCATTTACATTCCATCCTCCATAAGTATATATACTTGCTTTTGTGGTTAAATCTGCATAATCATTTATCACTTTGTAATAACCTAAACCTTCTAAGCCTAAACCAAAATCTTCGCTACTGGTAAAAGTTGGAACTAATACTCCAGATTTTCTTCCTGTACTTAAAGGATAAATACCAAAAGGAATATAAATAGGAATAGGTACACCTTCAATTTCAGGATGTGCAGGACCACTAACCCCAATTTTATTGCTAATGATTTTCATTTTTTTTGTTCTAAAAGCAAAATGTGGTGTATCTAAATTGCATGTTGTAAAGCTGCCTCTATAAGCATACACAATATTTGTATCAGTTTTTTTTAGTTTACCAGCATTTACATACAACTCTCCTTCTTGATAATAAGTATTGTAAGTAATTCCCTTTTGTGTTTTTAAATTATAAGCAATAGAATCGCTTTGTGTATTCATTTCTCCCTGCTTAAATTTTGTTTTGTGTAAAGAGTTAGCTGAAGTATCTGATGAGCCTTTGGCTTTAATGGTTTGTTTTTCCTGTTCATATTCTATAGTGGCAGCCTCCAGTTCCATATCTTGATATGCTGTTTTTGCAGAACCATATAAAATAAATTGCTTGGTAGAAATAATTAAAACACCCGAATCGGAAGCACTGTATTTTACTGGAGCATCTAAAGAATCTTTAGAAACAATAAGTGTATCAATAGTTGTTTTTATAACGCTATCCTTAGATTTTACAGAATCAACTTTTTTTGGAATAGTATCTAAAATATGAGCAGATGAGTAATTAATATTTTTTGAATGAGCTTGTAACTGTAATGTTAAAATAAGTATTGCCAAGCAGGCAATGAAAACAGTAAGTATTTTTTTATTAGTTTTGTACAACTTGCTCATAATATTTTAACAAGAGCAAAAATAAGAGCTAATAATTTAAGACACTTGTAAACACTTGTATTTAACGAATTGATATGATAAGAAAAATTTCTGCCGCCTCCATAATATTAATACTATTTTCTGTTTGTATTTTTTCTTTTAAAGAAAAATCTATCAATTATCAACAACAGCCCAATCAAAAACAAAAACTTAAAAAAATAGTAATTGATGCTGGTCATGGAGGAAAAGATTTTGGTGCAGGTGGCAAATTTTCTCATGAAAAAAATGTTTCATTAGCCGTTGCTTTAAAGCTGCAAGAAGTTTTGGAAAAAGAAATACCTGATGTAGAAATTTATATGACAAGAACAACAGATGTATATGAATCTGTAACAACAAAAGCTGAAAAAGCCAATGCTGCCAAAGGCGATTTATTTATTTCAATTCATTGCAACTCTGCCGATCCATACAGACATAGAGAATTGGTGGGTTATAAAACAGTAACGCATAAAAATAAAAAAACAAAAAAAACAACTACAAAGAAAGTACCTCAATATCGTTATTACTCATCGCCTAATCCTGCAAAAGGAACAGAAACTTATATTTGGGCTATAAAGAAAACTTCTCAAAAAACTGGGGCATTAAAAAATAATGAAGATTTGTATATTGATTCTACTACATCTAAGGAATTAAAAGATTTTAATCCAGATGACCCAGAAATGGAAATTATTTTAAACCTAAAAACAAAACAATATTTTGATAGAAGTGCAAGATTGGCTTTAACTATTGAAGAGGAGTTTGTAAAAACAGGTCGCCCAAGTCGCCAAGCTCAACAAAGAAGAGGTAAAGGAATTTGGGTTTTACAAGCAGTTGCCATGCCTGCTGTATTAGTTGAAATAGGATTTATCAGTAATCCTGATGAAGAAGAATACATCAACAGTCAATCAGGTCAGGAAGAAATTACAAGAGCATTAGTCAATGCCATTAAACGCTATAAAAATACATTAGAAACAACAGGAATAAAACCAGGCAGCACACCCACACAAAAATAAAACATCGTCAAATTCTGGTTTTACTATGAAAGGTTTAGGGTTCAAAACGCAAAACCTTTGTTCACTCTGTTTAGGTTCAATCTAAACTATTTTACCTCTATCTCAAACATTTTTTCATTCTCTAAAAAACCTTGCAATACATCGCCTACCACACATTCTCCAACACCAGCAGGTGTACCTGTAAAAACATAATCTCCTATGTTTAAAGAAAAATAATTTGAAATGTGAGATACTATTTTTTCAAAAGGAAAAAGCATATCACTACTAATTCCATTTTGTACTACTTCGTTATTATTTTTTAATGAAAAACGAAAAGGGTTTTTTAAATTCTCTGGGGTTAAGTCAATCCATTTACCAATTACAGCACTATTATCCCAAGCTTTTGCCTTTTCCCAAGGCAAACCTTTTTTCTTTAATTCATCTTGTATATCTCTTGCAGTAAAATCAATTCCTACACTAATTGCATTAAAATATTTACGAGCTTGTTTTTCGGGAATGTAACGACCGTTTTTACTTATTCGTAATACCAATTCTACTTCATAATGCAACTCATTACTAAATTCTGGATAATAAAATGGGCTATTGGGAGGCAATAAAGCATTTTTGGGTTTCATAAAAATAACAGGCTCATCTGGTATTGCATTACCCAATTCCTTTGCATGATTTATATAATTACGACCAACACAAAAAATTTTCATATTAAACTTATTAAAAAAAACAATTAAGCACAAAAAATATGCTGCTTAGAAAAACAGCTTCACAACAATTACTTAATTTGTATTTTTTGTAACTACTATAACTGAAAATTAGGTGCTTTTATTATGTAAAGTGCAAATTATTTACCAAATTCATGGTTCTTTCAATGCCAATTGAGGCAAAATTTTCAATACATTGTACCGAAGATTCTATTTTTTTAAGAATAATAGGTTTTTCTTCGGGCAGCCATTTGCTTAAAACAAATTCTGCTTGCATACCTTTTGGATAATTATTTCCAATACCAAAACGAAGTTTGGGGTATTTATCTGTATTCATCATTAATTGAATATCTTTTAATCCATTATGACCTGCATCACTACCACTTGCTCTTAATCGTAATTTATGAATGGGCAAAGCCAAATCATCTACAATAGTTAATGTATTTTCTAACTCAAATTTTTCTTTGTCGAACCAATATTTAAACGCTTTACCACTTAAATTCATGTATGTAGTAGGTTTTATACAAGTAAAAATTTTCCCTTTCCATTTTATTTCAGCCATTTCTGCCAATCTATCTATTTTAAAAAAACCTCCATGTTTTAATACAAATGCTTCTACTACATCAAAGCCAATATTATGTCTTGTATGTTTGTATTCGTTACCAATATTTCCTAAGCCTACTATTAAAAATTTATTCATGCCACAAAAATAAACTTATTTGTAAATGCTCTTAACCAATAGCCTTACCATTTGCATAAAGGCTTTAATAAATGATTTTATTTTTTTTTTTGAATAAAGTTGCCAAAGAATAAAGATAAAATTACACTACGAAGTATTTAATGTTTTGGTCTGTAATAATTTTTTGAGTGCGAAATAAATTTTTCTACTTATTTTCAACCCTTAAAATACATCAACATTTAAAAACCAACTGTATATGACTAATTCTATTGCTTCTACATCAAAACATCCAAAGGGTTTATGGGTTTTATTTGGAACGGAAATGTGGGAACGATTTAACTTCTATGGAATGCGGGCTTTACTTACCCTATTTCTAGTTAACTCATTAATGATGAAAGAAGCAGATGCATCATTAATCTATGGAGGATTTCTAGGCTTATGTTATTTAACACCACTTTTAGGCGGATTTATTGCAGATCGTTTTTTTGGCAACCGTAACTGTATTTTACTAGGTGGTTCCATGATGGCTATTGGTCAGTTACTTTTATTTACCAGTGCATCAGTTTTTCCATCAAACTTATCTCTTGCAACAACCTTCATGTGGCTTGCTTTAGGCATCATTATTTTTGGTAATGGTTTTTTCAAGCCCAACATTTCTTCTATGGTTGGTAGCTTATACCCTAAACAAGAAAAAAGCAAGTTAGATACTGCATTCACTATTTTTTACATGGGAATTAATGTAGGTGCATTTTTAGGTCAATTTATTTGCCCAATTCTTGGAGATGTGAAAGATAGTGGCGGCATTAGAGATATACATGCTTTTAAATGGGGATTTTTAGCAGCAGGTGTTGCAATGATTATAGGAACATTTACTTTTTATTTTTTGAAAAATAGATATGTTGTAACACCCGATGGAAAGCCAATTGGTGGATTGCCATCAAAAAACGAAGAATCTGATTTTGAAGAAGGAGAATCGCAAAAAGCAACTTTTGGCACAAGTTCTCTTCTTGGTGCAGTTGCAGTATTTGTAGCTTTATTTTTTACGTTTCATTATTTCACTGAAGGTGATAATGTTGTAAAAACCATTATTTATCCAATTATTTATGCCAGTGGTATTACACTAGCAGGTTTAATATTAACTGATAAAACTTTAACCAAAGTTGAAACACAAAGAATTTGGGTAATTTATATTGTTTCTTTCTTTGTAATATTCTTTTGGGCTGCTTTTGAACAAGCCGGTTCTTCTTTAACTTTTATTGCAGACAACCAAACTGATAGAAACTTTTTTGGTTGGAATATGCCACCGTCAATGGTACAAATTTTCAATGGTTTATTTGTAGTAATTTTTGCTATTCCATTTAGTATTTTATGGGATAAATTGAGAGCTGCAGGCAAAGAACCAACCTCTCCATTTAAACAAGCTGTAGGTTTATTGTTAATAGCGGTGAGTTATTTTATTATTGCCCATAATGTAAAAGACCTTGGCAATAGTGGTTTATTGGCTATCTACTGGTTAATACTTTTATACCTAATCCAAACTTTTGGAGAACTTTGTTTATCGCCAATTGGATTATCGTTAGTAGGCAAATTAGCTCCTAAACGTTTTGCATCTTTAGCGTACGGAGTTTTCTTTATTTCTAATGCAGCTGGATATGCATTATCAGGAACACTTGGTTCGATATTACCTGCAACAGGCGATAAGTTTAATAAAGCCAAAGAATTGGGAATTGACTTACAAGCTATTTTAGATAAAAAAATTACTCCATCAGCAGAACAAATTGCTTTACTAGAAAAAAATCAAATTAGTACTTCAAACCCAGTGTTTGTGGGCTTTGAAATTCATAATTTATATGAGTTCTTTATGGTGTTTGTTATTCTTTGTGGTGCAGCTGCATTAATTTTATTTGCATTAACGCCACGATTAAAGAAAATGATGCATGGCGTTAGGTAATTAAAATTTCATTTATTTTTAAAGCGGTGTTTTTATTTTTTAATTGCACCGCTTTTTTATTATAACAAAAACCCGTCAATACTATGTGGAAAAAGCACCCTAAAGCACTACCCTTTTTATTCTTCTCAGAAATGTGGGAACGATTTGGTTATTATTTAATGATTGGCATTTTCACTTTATATCTTAAAGATGTAAAAGCTGGTTTTGCAATGACTGAAGCCGAAAGTGCCGATTTGTATGGAACGTTTATTGCTTTGGTTTTTCTTACGCCTTTTTTGGGAGGCTTAATTGCAGACAGATATTGGGGCTACAGAAAATCTATTATTATCGGAGGAATATTAATGGGTTTGGGTTATTGTTTAATGAGTATTCACAGCATTGCAGCTTTGTATGCAAGTATTACTTTAGTAATTGTTGGTAATGGATTTTTTAAACCCAATATTTCTACATTGTTAGGTAATGTTTATACAACTCCACAATACAATCATCAAAAAGATGAAGGCTATAATATTTTTTACATGGGTATTAATGTTGGTGCATTTGTATGCAATTTTTTTGGTGCTGTTTTGTACAATTTATTAGGCTGGGGAGCTGCTTTTTTTGCTGCTGGAATTGGTATGTTTATAGGCGTTTTAATTTTTGTTATTGGCACAAAACATTATGCAGCATTTGATATAAAAAAAGGCGTTAAAGAAGGTGATATGAGTATGAAAAAAATTACTGCTTTAATTTTATTGCCCTCTGTTTTGGCAGGAGTAATTGGTTGGTTAATTCCAGGTAATATTTTTGGCAGCGACTCTACCGATGCTTTTATTTTTGCCTGTATTCCTGTAATCATTTTTTATGCTTCATTGTATTTTAATGCAGATGCTGAAGATAAAGCACCTTTAGGCGTGTTGCTTACCATTTTTGCAGTGGTAGTAATGTTTTGGGCTGTATTTAAACAAAATGGAAGTGCTTTAAATACTTGGGCAGATAGATATACTGATCGTTCTGTTAGTGGCACAACTGAAAAAGTTTTTAAGGCTGTACAATTTACACAAACATTAAAATATCAAAAAGATTCTGTGCCACTATATGACGAACAATTTAGGTTGCAAAAACAAAATGGTGTAGTACAAAAAGAATTTAATTATCCTGTTTATTTTAGAAATGATGTTCATTCTAAAATGCAAACAGAAGGTGGAGAGTTGAGTGTTTGGTCTACAAATCTTAGTCAAAGTATAAATCCTGCATGGGTAATTTTATTAACGCCTTTAATAGTTGCCTTTTTTACATTTTTAAGAAACAGACAAAAAGAGCCAACAACACCTACTAAAATTGCTTTTGGATTATTTGTTTCTGCACTATCTGTTTTAGTAATGATTGGTGCTGTAAATGCAGGCAATAATGGAGCAGAAAAAGTAAGTGTGTGGTGGCTTATGGGAACTTATGGTGTAGTAACTATTGGAGAATTATTGTTAAGCCCAATGGGCTTATCTTTAGTATCAAAACTAAGCCCCGTAAGGATTACATCGTTAATGATGGGAGGTTGGTTTTTATCCACTTCTATTGGAAATAAATTATCTGGTGTATTAGCAAGCATGTGGGATACTTACGAAAACAAAGCCAACTTTTTTTGGCTGAATTTTGCTTTATTAATGTTTGCAGCTTTATTGCTTTTTTTAATGCTTAAGAAATTAAATAAAGTAATGAAAGAAAGAGGTATCAATTAAATTAATAAATAAAATTTACACTACTAAATGTCCATGTTTTTCTTTATCAAATTCATGCTTAAATCTTTTATGACTCCATAAATAATTTGATGGTCTTGCACGAACTGCATTTTCAATCAATGCAATATATTTTTTAGTTAGTTCGCCAGGTTGCAATGCTTTAGAGTTAGTGGTTATCAAATCAATATCTATTGTATAATAACCACGTTTGGTGCTATAACAGTTTAGCATAAAAATAGCAGTGTTCATTCGTGCAGCACCTTTTTCTGGACCATTATGAAAAGGAGTCATTCTGCCAAAAAAGGGCATCCACATTGCATTTGAGGGGTCTGGAGGATTTTGGTCTGCCATTAAAATCATAGAGTAAGGCTTATTGGCATACTTAGGAAATTCTTCTCTAAACTTTGTAGCAGGAATTAAAATTGAACCAAATTTGGCTCGCATTTTTACAATCATTTTTCCTAATAACTGATTGCTCAAAGGCATATAAACTGCTAAAAAAGGATATGTAAAATTTGCAGATGAACCTAAGTTTATCATTTCCCAATTAAAAAAATGCCCTGTTAAAACCTGTACACTTTGCCCAGTTGCATAATGCTTGTTTAATGCTTCTGCATTTACTTTACAATGTTTATCAAATTCTTTTTTAGATACAGATAAAAGCTTGATGGTTTCAATAAAAGAATCTATGAGTTTATGATAAAATTCTTTAGCAATAATGATTTTTTCTTTTTCAGTTTTATCAGGAAATGCAATGTTTAAATTGTGCAAAACCACTTCTCTTCTATAACGAACTATATAATAAGCAATAATGTACAAAGCATCGCTAATACAATACAAAACCCTCCAAGGCAGTAAAGAAATTAAATAAAAAATTGAATAGATGATGTAGTACATTATAAAAAATCAAAAGTAAAAAAAGTTCTTGCAATTATATTTTTAATATTTATGGCTTTAGCAAAGAATGAAAATAGGCAAAGTTTCGCCTACTCAATACATTCGTTTATTGACAAACTATTACGCCATTTGAATAAAAGGATTATGCTTTTTTTCGTGTGCAATGGTTGTAGATTGTCCATGACCATTGTATATAATTGTATCATTGGGCAACGTGTATAATTTTTGTTCAATGCTGCTAATTAATGTATCATAATTTCCCAATGGCAAATCAGTTCTTCCAATACTTTCATAAAATAATACATCGCCTACAACAGCAAAATTTTGGTTTCTATTATAAAATGATAAATGTCCTGGACTATGACCAGGTGTGTTAAAAATTTCTAACACTTCTTCATCTAAAATTATAGAATCGCCTTCTTGAATAAAATGCAAATTGCCTGTATAATTTTCAAAAGCTAATCCATATTGTTCGCCACTTATTGGTGCATACTCCAACATCATTTTTTCTTTTGGATGTATGTATAATTCTAACCCATAAGTATCGTGTATAAATTTATTTCCAAATACATGATCTAAATGGCAGTGCGTATTTAAAAGTTGTACAGGTTTTAAATTATTTTCATCAATAAATTTTTTTAGTACATTTTTTTCTTCTTCAAAAAAACAACCTGGATCTATAATAATAGCATTCCTCTTTTCATTAAAAAGTAAATAAGTATTTTCCTGTATAGGATTAAATGTAAAAACCTTAACATTCATCATTGTAAATTTTACAGCAAATTAAAAGCTAAATACCTAATTTTAGCAAGTGTAAATTAGTAGTGTACCATTTTGTACTTATATTTATTGAACATTTTAAGATTTTAATTGAGCATAAGCTATGCGTTATTATATTCAAAAGCATTGGACAATTTTTTTATTGTTTGGTTGTATTCTTTTATTTAATCCTATTAAAGCACAGGTTAATACAGTTGAGTTTGGTAAAAACCGAATTCAGTTTAAAAAATTCAAATGGAAGTTTTACCAGTCCAAAAACTTTAATACTTACATGGCTCAAGGTGGTACAGAATTAGCAAAATTTGTATCAGAAGTAGCAGAAGAAGAATTACCAGAAATTGAAACTTTTATTGAATATTCTTTGCGTAGAAGGTCGGATATTATTGTATATATCAATTTTGAAGAGTATAAGCAAAGTAATTTAGGATTAGGTATTGATTGGCAACAAGCTGGTGGATTAACCAAATTAGTGAACAATAAAATTGTAGTTTTTTTTGATGGCAATCACAATCATTTAAAACAACAAATACGACAAGGAATAGCAAAAGTGCTAACTGATAATTTATTATTTGGTGATGATATTGGCGAATTTGCAAGCAACCAAGCTTTACTCGATTTGCCTACATGGCTTACAGATGGCTATATTGCTTATGCAGCAGAAAATTGGAGCACCCAAAAAGATGATGAACTAAAAAGTGAAATACTGAGTGGGCAATACAAAACTTTTTATCATTTTGCTTATAAAAAACCTGTATTAGCAGGTAATGCTTTATGGAATTATATTGCTGAAAAATATAAGAAAGAAAATGTTACTTACTTTTTGTATTTGGCTCGTATGTACAAAAATTTAAACACGGCTTCACAAAAAATTTGTAAGAAAAAATTTAAAGATGTATTGGCAGATTTTATGCAAGACAAGCAAGACCAATACTATGAAGACATAAGAAAAAGAAAAAATGCACCTAAAGGAAAACGTACCATTTCTGAAGATGTAAGTAAACATGATTATTACAACTTTCAAATTAACCCTAATTCTAAAAATAATGCTTATGCAATGGTGCAATACAAAAAAGGAATGTACAGCGTTATTCTAAACGATAATTATTATGATGTAAGAACTTTATTGAAAAAAGGAGTAAGGGTAATGCATGGCGACCAAAGCCCTAATTATCCTATTATTTCTTGGGATGTAAAAGGCACAAGGCTTTTAGTTATTTATGCAGAAAATGCTAAAATAAAAATGTTTGTTTGGGATTATGTAGCAAAGTATAAAAGATTTAAACAAGAAATAGAAGGCGTAGATCAAATTTTAGATGCCTCTTTTATGTTAGATGCCAATACTGTTATTTTAAGTGCTGTAAAAAATGGTCATTCAGATATATTTATTTATAAAATTCAGGAAAATAAATTAGAACAAATAACCGATGATATTTATGATGATTTAAACCCTACTTATGTAACATTTCCTAATCGTTCAGGAATTATTTTTTCATCTAATCGTCCCAGTGCAGATGCACCAAACTCTGATACAGTAATACCCAGCAGAAATAGGTTTAATGTATTCTTAGTAGATATTTTAAACAGAAGTGCTATTAAGCAAATTACACAGCTTAGTAATTTACAATACAGCGATGCTACATATCCTATGCAATACAATGTAAATCATTTTACTTTTATTGCAGATGAAACAGGCATTGGTAATCGTTATGCAGGTTTCTTTTCTACACAAAGAGAAGGCTTGGATTCATTGTTTTACATAGGTGATGAATTATTAAGAAATCCTACAAAAAATGAATTAGATAGCACATTAGCTGCATGGAGAAAAGAAAAACCAGATAGTGTAAGTTATTTTCAAATTTATAAAGACTCTACTTACACTTTTCCTATTACCAATTATCAAAGCAGCATTTTAGAAACACGTATTGCTGGTAATAATGGATTGGTAAGTGAAGTAAGAAGAGAAGGCGATTATAAATATTTATTCAAATTGCAAGTAGATGAGAAAGCATTGTACAACAGAAATGTAAATCCTGCATTAACCAATTACATGAGAGAATTGCGTGGTATAGCTAAACAACAAAAAGGAAAACCAACCAAAATAAAAAAAGAAACAACAACTAAAAATACTACAACAACCGAAAAGCCTGTAGCAGCAAGCGATACATCAAAACCAAAAAACAAAAAAGTTTTTCGTACAGAGTTTGATAATGAAGAAGAAACTACAGACACAACAGTAACAGTTGTTACCCAAAAAGAAGCAACAGAAAAAGAATCTGCTCCCAAAAAACGTTTGTTTAATTATAAATTAAAATTTGGAACAGATTATGTTTTAGGAGGAATAACTAACAACATTTTAATTAACCGTTATCAAATTTATGGTGGAGGTTCTGGACCAATACAGTTAAACAATGGCAATGATATAAACTGGAGTTTTAGAGTAGGTATTAGCGATGTAATGGAAGATATAAAAATTGTAGGAGGTATAAGATTTGGGCAATCATTAACTGATAAAGATGCTTTTATTTCTTTTCAAAATTTTCGTAGAAGATTGGATTGGGGAGTTACTTATTACAGAAGTGTAATTTCTAACTTTTTTCCTGCTGGTGGTTACAACAACAGGTTAAATACAAATTTGTATCAAGTAAATGTTTCCTATCCTTTTGATGAAACAAAGAGTTTAAAAGCAACAGTAGGTTATCGTTCAGACAGAGGTATTATGAAAGCAGAAGACCATTTGTCTTTACCATTTAATGATACCATAACAAAATATGCACTTGCAAGAATTGAATATGTGTATGATAACACTATCAATCCTGCTCAAAATATTTGGAAAGGTTTACGTTGGAAAACGTACATGGATTTTAATTTACCTATGGTAAAAGGTGCAACCAAAAATTTCAATTTTAACTTTGGATTTGATGCAAGAAATTATGTAGAAATTTATAGAAACTTTATTTGGGCTACTCGTGTGGCAGGAGATTTTAGTTGGGGCGACCAAAAAATAATTTATTATTTAGGAGGTGTAGATGGTTGGATAAAACCTAAGTTCAATAATGCAAACACACCAGCACCCGATCAAACCTATGCGTTTCAAAGTCTTGCTGTAAATATGCGTGGCTTTAATCAAAATGTTGCTAATGGCAATAATGCAGTTGTAATAAATAGCGAATTAAGGTTTCCTGTATTTGCCACATTGCTTAACAAACCTATCAATAATGCCTTTTTACGTAATTTTCAATTAGTGCAATTTGTAGATTTAGGTACTGCATGGAATGGAAAATTTAATGGCATTGAACGACCTTATACCATTTATCCTGGAAGCAACCCTGACGATCCTGTTTCTATAAGAATTAAAGCAGGAGGCATAGGACCTTTTGTTGGTGGTTATGGGTTTGGTGCAAGAAGTACTTTATTGGGCTACTTCTTAAAAGCAGATGTAGCTTGGGAAATGAATGGTTTGTTTAAAGGAAAACCTATTTTTTATTTTGCTTTAGGACTTGATTTTTAACCCTACATTTTGATTTAATTTTTTTAGTTGAGTTATCTAAAATTTAAAGCCAATCATATTTTTACAGGAACAAAAATGTTGCCTGAGCATTTTGTTTTAATTACTAATTCAAAAGGGAAAATTGAAAATATAATTGAAGAAAAAGATGCAGGAGAAAATATTCAACAACTGCAAGGAATTATAACACCTGGCTTTATTAATACACATTGCCACACAGAATTAAGTCATTTAAAAAATACCATTCAAGAAAAAACAGGATTAGTAGATTTTGTATTAAACATAGTAAACAACAGAAATGCCAATGAAGAAAATATTTTGCAAGCTATACAAAATGCAGAAGAAGAAATGTTGCAAAATGGTATTGTAGCTGTTGGAGATATTTGTAATACAGCATTTAGTTTACAACAAAAAAAACAAAACAAAATTGCTTACTATAATTTTATAGAAGTTAGTGGATGGTTGCCTCAAATAGCAGAAAAAAAAAACAGCGAAGCAGTAGCACTGGCACAAAAATTTTCTAAGTTGCAACAGCCTTGTGTTATAGTACCACATGCACCTTATTCAGTTTCAGAAAATCTTTGGAGTTTAATAAACCAGCAATTTCATCATCATACTATTACTATACACAATCAAGAAACAAAAGCTGAGAACGATTTGTTTTTAAATGGAACAGGTAGTTTTATTTCAATGTACAAGCAAATGAATATTGCACATAATAGTTTTAAACCATCAACCCAAAACAGCTTACCCTCCTACTTTCATCAACTTTGCAATGCACAAAATATTTTATTGGTACATAATACTTTTACTTCAATAACTGATATTCAATTTTTACAACAACAACATTTTTTTTCTCAAACTCAAATTTACTTTTGCTTATGTCCCAATGCTAATTTGTATATTGAAAATGTTTTACCCAACATTGAATTACTGAGAGCAAACCATGTACAACTTACTTTAGGAACAGATAGTTTAGCAAGCAATCACAGCTTAAATATTGTTGATGAAATAAAAACTATTTTAAAACATTATCCTCAAATTGCTATTACTGAAGTTTTGCAATGGGCAACATTAAATGGTGCAAAAGCTTTAGCAATGGACAACAACTTAGGCAGTTTTGAAAAAGGTAAAACACCTGGTGTAGTTGTATTAAGCAATAATTACAACGCTGTAAAAAGATTGATATAGCTTTATAATGTGGCTTTCTTTTTATGATACAATACAAAATACAAAAGCATAAATATTATCATTAACACTACACCTATTAAAGCTGCATAAGGTTTATCAATAACTACTGCTATTGCTACAATGCTATATGCTAAAACAAATAAAATACAAAGCACTGGCGTAATTTTTTTTATAAAGCCTTTTACATTTTCTTCTCCTAATTTTCTTTTTCTTAAAATAAGTAAAGTGGCTGCCGATAAACTCATTCCAAAACAATCTAAAAAAATACTAAAGCTTAAAACATCATCTACCCCTTTACCAAAAAAAGTAACTATTAAAGTAACTAAAGTAAATACAGTAAGACCAGGTATTAGCACTCCTGTTTTTTTATGCTTATAAGAAAATATTTTAGGAAAAACACCATCGTTACTCATAGCATACATTACTCTTGGATTGCTTAATAACACTACATTTACATAAGCCAAAACACCTAAAAACATACAAGCATCAAACACTTTTGCACCTGTTGTACCAAACCAAGACTCACACAACAAAGCACCAATAGCAGTTGCATTTTTCATTTTATCAAAACCAATTACTTGCACATACACATAGTTCAAAGCAAAGTACAACAGCACTACAACTATCATTCCTGTAACAATGCCTCTTTGCATCGTTTTAGTATTTTTTATTTCTTCGCCAAAGTTTATTGTTTGTTGATAGCCTCCATAAGTAAAAGAAACAGCCACCAGGCTTAACATTAAAAGCAACCATCCATTACTGCCAGTATATTCATAAATTTTGCCACTGTCGTAACCATGAGGCTCCACTTGAATATTAGTAAAAAAGGAAGAAATTAAAAGCAGTATTAATCCTATTTTAAACAGCATTAAAATATTTTGTGTTTTACTACTTGTTTTTAACCCCAATAAATTAACACCATAAAACAACAAAACTGCAAACGCAGCAAATGCAACATTGAAAAGCGTTCCAGATGGTTTTGAAAATAATAAATCGCTTACATAATCTGCTCCTATTAAAACAACAACAGCTAAAGATGCTGCATTGCTTATGAGAATTAAAATGTTAATTGTAAAGCCAATAGAGGGATGATAAGCATAAGCAAATACTTTGTAATAAGCACCAGTAACAGGCAATCTTACACCAATTTCTGAATAAGTTAATGCACCACATAAGGCTACCAAACCACATAAAAGCCAAGCTGCATAAAAAATAAATTCTGTACCTGCTTTTGCTGCAACAGTAGATGGAGTTTTAAAAATGCCCATTCCTATTACAAAACTTATCACTATCATGGTTAAAGAAAAATAACCAAGTTGTTGTTTTGATTGCATAGAAAAATTTGCTTGAAAATAAGCTATACCATTAAAGTAGCATAATTAATTTTTATCTCCATTCGCCATACAAAACAAAAGCACTCCAAAAATAGGGATGTGCATATTCTGGATTTTTGCTTAATGTTTCCTGTGCTTTTCTTAATGCCTCAACCTTAGACATAGTTATCAAATTTTTATAAAACTCTGTCATTAAAATACTGGTTGCTTTATCATCAACTTGCCAAAGCGATGCTACAACTGTACTTACATTGCTTTGTAAAAATGAATTTACAGGAGAAATGTACCAGCCTTTTACTTCTTCTTTTGATACAGCAGTTTCGCAAGCAGATAAAGTTACTAAGCTGCAATTATTTATATCAAGACCATTGATTTTGCTTATAGTTAATTTTCCATCATCAGTAGTTCCTTTGTTTGGTGCAAATACTAAATAGGAGTTATTAAAATCTGCATAATCCAATACACCATGTGTTGCAAAATGTACATATTGATAATTGCTTAAACCCTCAACAGCTTTAGATTCTGTTGCATCGCCTTCTGTATAAATGGTAGCATTTTTTACAATTCCTTTAAATGCCTTTACTTCTTCAGATGCATTGGGTAAAGACTTATCAGGATTGCCTAATGCTATGAAAGAAGAGTTGATATTGCTTGCAGTATAAGGAGAAGAAAATATGTCTAATTTATTGGTATAAAAAATGGCATAATCTTCTACTAAGAAATGAAAAACTCCTTTTGAATCATTTTCGCCTAACACTTGAAAAGGAATATTACTTAGTTTGCTATTAGGAATGATACAAACATTTTTTACATCTTTCATTTGGTCCTTAATAGGTGTTATAAGCATATTGAATAACACCGAAGCCTCAGTTTTGAAATCTCCTTTTACGCCTGCATCTTTTGATTTTATGGTAGAGCGAAGTCTTATTGCTCCTGTTCCTGTTGCATTTAAAGGGTTGCGTAAAATGGCTAATAATCTTTCGGCTTGTTTGTTTAAGTTTTGTTTTAACTCTATTGTTTTAATGGCTATTTCTTTATTGGTAGCAGTAAAAACAAAAAGTTGGTTATCGTTTAAAATATATAAAACAACTAAGGTGCTGTCTGGAATATATTTCATATTCTTTTTAAAATCGGCAGGATTGGTTTTATTAAAGTAGGCTTGTAAATCTGGGTATTTTACCACAAGTCCATTAATGTAATTAATGTAATCTTTTTGTGCCACTTTTTGCACGCTTTCTAAAGATGCAATGAGTTCTTTGTTTTGTTCTGCCAAAGGTTTTGATTTTTCTTTTGTAATGGCTTGTTCTACTGCATTTTGCTTTTGCATTAATTCATTACCTTTTTTTATTGCCTCTTCTTTTTCTTTATCATTGGTGGTATAACCTGCATTGTTTATTTGTTCTTTAATAGCTTGGTTATTGCTTTTGTCTGCATAATATAAAGCATCTTCTTTTTTGCCAGTTTTTGCTAAAGATGCTACCAACTTATTGTACAAATCTACCTTTCTGTAATCGGCACTATAAATTTTCTTTGCTTCGGCACCACCAAATAATTTTTTTCCTGCTTCTTCTACCAACTCTACAGCTTGTTTAAAAAACACAATGGCACTATCCAATTGATTTTGATTATAAAAATTTAAACCATATTCATAACGTAATTCCCAAGCATATTTGCTTTCAATGGAGTTTTTGGAGTAAATAGCTTTTTGATAATGCACCGCTGCTTTTGAAAAATTATTTTGTGCAGTGTATAATTTACCTAAGTATAATTCTGCTCCTACTATGTTTTCAGAAAGATTCATGTTTGTTGCTATTGCCAAACCTTCGTTTAAATATTTTTCGCTTTCAGCATATTTTTTTGTATCATAATATACCATGCCTAACTGAATATTAGCACTACTTAAAAACCTGTTTAATTTTTTTTCTTTTGCTAATTTGTAGCCTTCTAATAAATATTTTTCTGCTTTATCGTACTCTTTTTTGTAGTAATAAGTTTCGCCAATATTTGTTTTAAAGAGTACATGACTTTCGGTAGTAAATTTAATTTTTGAAATTAATTTTTCTCCTGCTAAAAAATGGGTAAGTGCTTTATCATAATCTGCCTGAAAATAATATACATTACCAATATTATTTTGGCAGGTGCTGCTGCTCCAATCATCTTTTTCAATTTTATAAATACTATCTGCAGTTAAATAATAATTTACAGATGCATCATAATCGTTTTTATAATTGCTTACAATACCCATGGTTAAATAACTGCTTGCAATTTGCCAACTATTATTCAAATCTTTAAAAATATTAAAACAGCTATCAGCATAAGTTTGTGCTGCTACTAAATTGCCTTGAAGAATATTTAAAAAACTTAATCCACTATAAGCATCTCCTATATCTGCTCTATTATTAATTTTACGTGCAGCATTAATAGATTTTTCGTACCAAATTTTTGATTCTATAAAGTCGCCTTTTGTTTGATAAGCATTGGCAATATTGTTGTAAATAGCAGGTATGCTTGACTTTTCTCCTAACGAATCTAAAATAACAACAGCTCTATTATAATAATTTATGGCTGCATCAAAATTTAGTTTAGTAGAATAGGCACTGGCAATGTATTTATAACAATTTGCTTCTTGTTTTTTATTTTTTTCGTGTATAGCATTATTTAGTGCACTACTAAAATATTTTTCACCAGTTTCATAATCATACTCCTTATATGCAATGGTACCCAAGCCTAAATTGGCAAATAATTCATTGTTTTTATCGCCAATTTCCTGAGCAATTTTGAAGCAATAATTGAAATAATATTTTGAAGTATCTATATTAAAATTATAAGCACTCCAAGCTAATTGATAAGCACTGTTTACTAAATCTACTTTATTTTTTGAAGCAATATTTAACTGATGCCATTTGAAAAAAATTTGATATGCTTTTTGATATTGTTTATCGTAGTAATACACATCTCCAATATCTGAAAGTAAGCTTTTTAAAGATGCACTGTCTTTACCTAATGTATAATAATATGCAGAGCTATCATAAGCATTTAATGCTTTATCTTTTTCGCCTGTTTCTTTGTACAAGGCTCCAATTTTTTTCCAGGAGTATCCTAAGCCATTATAACTTTTTGCAGTTGTTCTGTAAATTAATGCTTGTTGATGTGCAGCAATAGCAGAATCGTATTTACCCAAATTCCAATACGCCTGACCAATATTTGATTGAGAATAGCCTGCATTATAATAATTATCAAAAGATAAATAAATATCTCTTGCTGTAGAATAATTATAAATTGCTGTACGATAATTAGCTAACTTAAATTCTATATCAGCTATATTATCCAATACATCTGCAATATTTTTTCTGTCGTTCAAATTGGTATATAATTCTAATTGTTCGGAATAAATTTGTAATGCTTTTTGCAGTTCACTTTGTTGTTTATAAATTCTTGCTAATCTGCCTTGAATTCGAGTTACAGTTTGTAATGAGGCATAAGAATTAATTTCCTTGTATAGTTTTATGGCATTTATATAATGTTCAACAGCTTTTTTTAATTCGCCTTTTACTGCCTGCACAAATCCAGAGAAAAAATGATACTGCCCTAAAAATATATTTTTCTGTGCTGCAGTTAATTTGCTGCCAGGTTGATTAATTTCAGAAAGTAATTTTTCAAATACAGCTATTGCTTCATCGTTTTTATTCAAAGAATTATAAACAAGCCCTTTTGATAATAATGTTTGGGCTTTATAATAATCGCTACCACATTTATTAAAAAAATAATAAGCTGTGTCGTACCATAAAATGGCTTTGTTATAGTTTTCTTTTTTCTTCCATAAAGCAGTGTAGTGGTAATAATAATATCCTTGTAAAGTACATTCTTCTTCAAAAAAAGCCAATGTTATTTTAGCTGCATTAAATAATTCAATGGCTTTTGTTTCATTATCTAAATCTAAAGCATTAGATGCTTCATCAATCCAGTTGGTTATAAAATCTTTTTCAATAATTAATTTTTTATTCTTCGTTATAAAATTCTTCAACAGTATTGGTTTGTTTTTATATGCTATCACACTATCATAAATTTCTCTTTGGCTATAGGGAGCTTTGTTCATTACCCAAGTAGCAAAAGTTTCATTCAATTTCCAAGTATGACCAATATATTTACCTGGGTAGTTTTTCACAAAATGCAAGAAGGTAAAAACATCTACTGGCTTACAATCTGCCATTACATTAAAAATACTTCTTCCTTGATAACGACCTTCTTTTAATGGTTCTTTTAAAGTTTCAAATCCTTTTTCATCTTTTAAAAAATCGTACGTTTTAAAAACATCAGATGCTCCAGTTTTTAGTAAGCTATCTTCCAATTGCTTACTATCTCTATTAATTAAATCTACAATATTGTATAAAGGTTCATTATTCAAATCATTGAATTGAATATCTAATAAAGCCAGTTCAAAAAATATACTTCTGTAAGGTAGCTTTGGGACTTGAATAGAAAGAATTACATAATCTCCTTTTCTTATTTCATTTCCTTTATTAGTGCCTTGTTTTAATTTTGGTTTAATAAGCACATAAGCAGTAGTATCATTTACTTTATACACACTTGCATAACCTAATTCCAGGTCGCTTCTATCGTCTTCTTTAGATGTATAAACACCTTTTACCAAACCATTACTACCATTTTGAATACCCAAATTTTTACCACCATTTAATACTGCAATAACACTATCATTCGAAATTTTTTGTACCACTGCAATACGTATATACATTTCTCTTTGTTCTGTTGCACTATTTTTTTGAGCAAAACTTACAACAGAAAAAAATGAGAACGCAAACAATAAACTCGTCAGCTTTTTCATAGCTAAAATTTTGTGTAATATTATTAAATATAGATGGCTATTGCAATACCTTATAATGGGTATTTTTAAATTTGCTGCACTAAAATTATTACTAAGCAATGTAAAATCCTAAGTTTTTCATCAATAAAAAAGCCTCTGATAATTTATCAAAGGCTTTACAAAATACAATTTTATACAAATTATTTTTTCTTTTCGTCTTTAGCTGCTGCAGCTTCATCTTGTTTTAACTGACGTGTCATAACAATAGAAGCAATAGGAATACGTGGAGAGTTCATAATTTCAATATTATCTGCCTTAATATCTTCTACACGTAAGTTACCATTGATGTTTAAATCTGTAATATCTACTTCAATATTTTCTTTTAAATATTTAGGATAAGTTTTTACCTTAACCGATTTCATTTTTAAAATTAATTTACCACCTTCTTTAACACCTATTGCATTACCTGTATATTTTAAAGGTAAGTTAGCAATAACTTTTTTACCATCAACCAACTCTAATAAGTCAATATGTATTAACGTATCTGTAACCTTATCAAATTGTAAATCCTTTAAAATACATTTGTAAGTTTTGCCATTTACATTTACTTCGGCAATTTGAAATTCTGGTGTATAAACCAATGGTTTAAACGCTTTTTGAGAAGCAGCAAAGTTTACTTCTTCAGCACCCCCGTAAATTACAGCAGGCACTTTTTCCTGAGAGCGTATTTGACGGGTAGCTTTTTTGCCAAATTCGGTCCTCAGTTGTCCTTCGATTGTAACTGTTTTCATTATTTTTAAATTTTTTTGGACGGCAAAAGTAAGGGTAAACAATTAATTAATGCAATATGCTTCTTAAAATTTAAGATGCCTTACTGTATTGCCATTGTTTATCAACTGTTTCAAAGATTCTATACCTATTTTTAAATGCCTTTCTACAAACATGGTAGTTACTTTTTTATCGCTGGCTTCTGTTTTTACACCTTCTGGAATCATAGGGTTATCGCTCACTAATAATAATGCTCCTGTTGGTATTTTATTGTAAAATCCTACAGTAAATACTGTGGCAGTTTCCATATCTATAGCATACACTCTTATTTTAGTTAGGTAATCCTTGAATGCTTCATCATGCTCCCAAACTCTTCTGTTGGTAGTATAAACTGTTCCAGTCCAATAATCAGTTTTAAAATCTCTTATAGTAGTAGAAATGGCTTTTTGTAAAGCAAATGCAGGCAAAGCTGGTACTTCTGCAGGAAAATAATCGTTAGAAGTTCCCTCTCCTCTAATAGCTGCAATAGGTAAAATTAAATCTCCAATTTTATTTCTCTTTTTTAATCCACCACATTTGCCTAAAAAAAGTACAGCTTTTGGAGATATGGCTCCAAGCAAATCCATAATAGTTGCAGCACTTGGACTACCCATACCAAAATTTATAATAGTAATATCGCCAGCAGTAGCACATTGAAAAGGCTTATCATGTCCTATAATTTCTACATCATGCCATTTGGCAAATAATTCTACATAATTACTAAAGTTGGTAAGTAAAATATATTCACCAAAATTTTTTAATTGCTCGCCTGTATATCTTGGCAACCAGTTGTTAATAATGTCTTTTTTTGTTTTCATCTTTTTTATTTTATTTATTTTCTATTAGTAAATTTTATTGCAAAAACTTTATTGTATTATAAGAAAAAAGCTACCTTACATTTGAAGTAAGCATTTGTAAA
>JAIXLB010000003.1 GCA_026931905.1 Chitinophagales bacterium | reverse complement strand
TTACTGTTGTATAACGAATTTTGAAAGATTTTATTATTCTATTCAATTAAGCTACTGTTATCTTCGTACTATGAAATTTCGTTTTGAATTTGATATAGCTCCAATTGCTAATACTATTTCTCACAGGCATAAACTTTTTTTAATTGGCTCTTGTTTTACTGAAAATATTGGCGAAAAATTAAAGAAGCATAAGTTCAATGTTTTAGAAAATCCTAATGGAATTCTTTTTAATCCTGTTAGTGTTACAGAAGCTATAATTAATATTATTGAAAATAAGCAATACACAAAACAAGATTTATTTAACTATAATGAAGGCTGGCATAGCTGGCAACATCATAGCAGATTTTCAGGGGTTACAGTAGAGGAAACTTTGGAGAAAATTAATACATCTGCACATCATGCACATCATTATTTAAAACAAACAGATTATTTGTTTATAACCTTAGGTAGTGCATGGGTTTATACTTTAACCAATAAAGCCTACAATGCAACTACAGGAATTGTTGCAGCCAATAATCATAAAGCTCCTCATGATTGGTTTGAAAGAAGATTATTAGATATTTCTCAAATTATTACTGTATTAGCAACAATGCTAGAAAGGGTAGGAGATTTTAATCCTAACATTCATATTATTTTTACCATTAGCCCTGTAAGGCATTTGCGTGAAGGTATAATTGACAATAACCGAAGCAAAGCAGCATTAATTACTGCTGTTCATTATTTAATAGAAAAACTATCAAAACTATATTATTTTCCTGCTTATGAATTAGTGATTGATGATTTAAGAGATTATCGTTTTTATGCAGAAGATTTAGTGCATCCTAATTATTTTGCTACTCAATATGTTTGGGAAAAATTAGTACAATCTTGTATGAACAAAGAAACTAAAGAATTAATGGAAATAATTCATGACATTAATTTAGCTTATCAACACAAAGCTTTTAATACTTCATCGGAGCAGCATAAAAAATTTCTTTTAAATTATTTGCAAAAAACAAAGCAACTACAAGAAAAATATCCTTATTTGAATTTTGATAATGAATTAGCTTATTTCGGTCAATAAAGTTTATTGAAATAAAATATTATGTATGCCATAAACAGTTTATTTTTTTATAAATTGTTGTATTAAAAATTGGTTGCTTTTTTCATTATATACTTTTATAAAATAGTTGCCAGCAGGTAAGTTTTGCAAAGGAATATTTATTAAATTATCTGCTGTTTGACAAGAAGTGATTTGTTGAAATAATTGTTTTCCATACACATCATTAATGCTAATACCAACTGTAGCACTATTGTTTAAATGTAGTTGAAGTTGTAAATGATTAACAACGGGATTAGGATAAATATTTAATGTAGCCCAATTGGTAATACTATTTTTAATTGAAATTATTGTAGAATAAGATTTTCTTCCATCATTATCAATTTGTTCTAAACGATAATAATTTGTCCCTTTTAAAGGCATATCATCTTCTACCTTATAATTTTTTATAGTATTTGTATTTCCTGTTTGCGAATAAGCAAGTTGTGTAGCTATTGTACTAAAATCATTTCCATTGTTAGAGCGTTGAATGTTGAACTGTTTGTTGTTTATTTCGTTTAAAGTTTTCCATTGCAAAATGTGCTTTTCCTTTTCTTTAGTTACAGTAAAATATTCTAAAGTTACTGGTAGCACTCCAGGTTTAAAATAATAACTGATACTGCTACTTGGCTTTGTATTAATAGTAGCTACTTCTGTTGTAGTACTTATAGATGGTGTAAGAGAAAAACTACCAATGGAAACAAAATTATTATTACCAGTACCTGTTCTTGTTAAACCTATAGATGCAGATGGGCTTGAAGGTAATCCTGATTCTGGGCGATAAATAAATTGTATCCAATTACTGGTTTCGTATAATTTTATTTGAAAAGAAACCGCTGCTGTTGATGCACCAAAACCCCATTTTGCATTTAGCCATTCAACTGTAAAAACTCTGTTGGGAGCTGTACCTGTAGTAGCATAGGTAATGTTAGAAGTGAGGCTTACATCTAAATCATCCCAAAGTGCTGCTATTACTGGTCTTTCTCCTAAAGCACCAGTTGTAAGATTGTTTAAAAAATAACTATTAGTTAATTCAGAAAAACTTATAAAACCATTGGTAGAAATTGCTAATTCATCAAAACTACCTCCACTATTATAGGTAAACATAAACCCAATTGGTATATAATTTACATAACCCTCATCTGCTAAAGTTTCAGTTCCATTTCCTGTTAAATAAACAGGATTACCACCAGACAAAGGAGTATAAATAGTGTTGGCAGTTGTAAAAGAATAATTAATTTGAGAGAATGCAACTTGCATACTAACAATAGTACTTAAACAGATTACTAAAAGAGGTCTCATAAATTATGGGTTTAATTAGTTTTAGAAGCCGCAAGAAGGTAATAAATAATAATCTTACTATGTATTTAAAAAATTTTGGCAAAAAGTTTCAAGCCCTTTTCATCAGGCTGAGGCTTGTTGCAAATACATTCAAGCGGCTCCCAAATATTTTATTGTTTTATAAATGCTTTAGCGTTTGTTTCGCCTCCAATATTGCAAATTACTTTTGCATAATACATACCTCTTCCAAGTTTACTTACATCTGCTTGAAGTATATTATCACCTGCGATAACAGTTATAGGAATTGTAATTAGAATTTTCCCATAACTATCCATTATTTGATAAATACCTTTTGTATTATATGGAGCGTAAACGATTGTGTTAATAACATTGCTTGCAGGATTAGGATATGTTTTATATGCTTTTATTTGAAAGGGTAATTGCCCTGCAATTCTTAAAATATTTTGTATAAAAGATTCGTTGCCATCTTTGTCTGTTACCTTTAGTCTGTAATAATCAATTAAATTAGGTGTTAGGTCGGTTACTGAATAATTTAATGTTACTGTACTTACGCCATTTATAGCTTTTGTAGGTATTTCTTTTATACTGGTAAAATTAATTCCATCAGAGCTTCTTTGTAATTCAAAACTTTTACTTTGATATTCTGCAGTAGTTTGCCAACTTATATTATTTACATTATTTTCTTTAATACCAGTAAATGAAAGTAACTTAACAGGTAATGGTTTTATTTTATTTACATTAATATCATCAATCCATACAGAGGTATTGCTTTTTTCAGAAACACATCTAAATGCTATGAAATAAATATCATCTGTAGGAGCTGAAAACAGCATAGAAGTGTCTTTGAATTTAAGTTGATTTATTTTATAATTTTTATAAATTGTTTGCCAAGCAATCATGCCATTATTTATCATTTTACCTAACTTAATTTCTACTTTTTGATTACCTCCTAAACTATCGCTAATTCTATATTTGAATTGTAGTTTGTAAGTTAATCCACCATCTAATTGCATAGCAGGAAGTATAAACCAAGCATCAGCATTTTTTATACCATCACCTTTATAGCTTATTGCTTTGTTGTAAGGAGGAGTGCTTGATAATGCAATTGTTTTCCAAGCATTGCCTCCCGAAGGATTTGCAATAGCAAAATCATCTGGAATATTGGGCGATGCAACACTTTCAAATTGTTGTGTATAAGGCAAAACAGTTTTTGATGCCGTTTTTGCAGGAATAGAATACCAACCACTTTTACCTGCACTTGTGGCTGTTCTAATATGTACATAATATTGTGTGCCTGCTTCTAAGTTTTTTAGTGAAATAGTTTTGTTATTGGTTGTGGCAAAAGTTGTAGGTTGTAATGGCGATGTAGTTATAGCATAGTCGTAATTTGCTACAATAGTAGTATTCCAAACTATTTTCATTTCGTTACTGTTGTAAGCATCAACTAAAACATCTGTTGGCATTTCGCTTTTACCTGGTTCAAATTCTATTAATGTACCCGTAATAGGTTTTGTGTTTATGTTGTTATATTCTTTTACACCACTTAATCCTGTATTATTACTTATTGAATTTAGAGATAAAAAATTATCTGTACATTTAGTACAAGTTGTAATGCCTACAGAAGCTTTAGCATTTGCAGCACTACCGTTTAAAGATTTATAAATAAATTGAATTTTGTTTGTTCCTTCAAATAACAACATTTGGAAAGAAATTGCTGGCTCTAACAAATTATAATGCCAAGATGCACTATCCCATTGTACAATAAAAATTCTGTTAGGTGCTGTACCTTTTGTAGCATAGCTTAAGCCATTATTATTAAGCAATCTTAAATCATCCCATAAAGGTGCAATCAATGCTAAATCATCATTTTGCTTTGGACCAGCTTTAAGATTATTCGTGTTGTATCTTGTGCCTACATCCATTGTAAAACCTGCTCCAAAAGTTACAAAACCATTTACATTAATATTAAGATGGGTATAATTTTTATTATTATAAGTAAAGGAAAAACCAATTGGAATATCATTTGCAAAACCTTCATCATCTTCGTAATAACCTACTGGTTTTGGGTTATCTAAAGCTGGGTGATTGCCATTTTCTAAATTAGTATAAACCGATTGGGATGTATTAAGTAAATAATTTACTTGAGCTTTTGTATAAAATGATATACAAAGAAAAACTATCAAAAGACTGGGGTAAATCTTTTTCATAGAAAAAATATTGGATTAAGTCAAATATACTTCTTAATAACTAATTTTCTTTTCTTTTATTGTGCATTGCACATAAAAAAAGTACAACTACTTTTATTCTGCAGAATTTACTTAAAATGATAGGTAATTTACTCTATTGTACTTTAAGTTTAGGCAGTAATGTGCAAATTTGAATGATTAATGCAAATAGGATAAGAAGGTATAGAGCTATAAGTTTTTCAGGGCAAATAATTTGCCTGCACATTGAAAAAATAATATAATTTTTTATTGCCCAACTTAAGTTTATAAAACCAATAAAAACATTTATTCTCTTTGCCCATACTTTAGGAATCAAAAAGAAAATAATGGCAATTGTGCCTAAAAAACTATGAGGAATAATTTGACGACCGAAAGATAGATGATCATTTACTCTTCCATTTATGCCACTTAATGTAATTTCAATATTTGGCACATATACCCAAGGTAAAAAACAAATTCCAATTAAAGCCAATACTGCTGCTATGCCTATAAGTTGAGAATATTTCATAAAACATTTACAGTTGAAATAAATTAATGGAGCAAATATATTTTTTGTTTTGGATTAAGTGCTACAAATTCAAATAATAAGGCTCTAAGAGCTGAATAAATGCAGATGAATAATGGTTGGCTTCTTTATGTTTTATAAAAATTTCATCTTGCTTTAATATATTATTTTGTAAATTTTCGTACATAAGTATTACTCTGAATACAGCATGTTGTTCTGTTTGTTTTACATTGATTTCAAAAATTAAATTAAAATCAAAAGCTAAATTTTTAAAATATTCTACACGATGGGTAGGTAATAAAATAGCAAAATATCCATGGCTGTTTAAGTGGCATTTTATACTATTAATTAATTCCTTTAAATCCAATGTTGTGCTATGTAAAGCTATATTTCTATTTGTTTTCTCACTCTTCAAATCATTTTCAAAAAATGGTGGATTGGAAATAATAAAATCGTACAATTTGTTACTTTCAAAATTTTGAATAGGAGTGTTGTAAACCGTAATGCTGTTTTTAAAATTAGAAATATTGATGTTGCTAATAGCTTGTTGTGCAGCATCAGTATCAATTTCTACTGCATCAATAATAGCATGGGTGTTTTCTTGTGCAAGCATTAAGCTTAACAATCCAGTGCCTGTGCCAATGTCTAAAATATTATTTAAGGAAAGATGATTCATTTTCTCAGCACACCAAGCACCAAACAAACAAGCATCTGTTGTAACTTTCATGGCACAATGCTCTTGATGTACAACAAACTGTTTGAATTTAAAATAAGAATTAGCCATTATAAAAATCGCATGAAAAATTTTAATTACGATTGTTTTTATACCAGTTTATTAAACCATTTGTACTGCTATCGTGAGATGTTATAGTGTTGTTGTTTTCTAATTCAGGTAAAATTTTATTGGCTAATTGTTTACCCAATTCTACACCCCATTGGTCAAAACTAAAAATGTTCCAAATAATGCCTTGCACAAAAATTTTATGTTCGTACAAAGCAATTAATTGTCCTAATGTGTAAGGAGTAATTTGTTTAATTAAAAAAGAATTGGTTGGTTTATTTCCTTGAAAAATTTTAAAGGGTAATAATTGTTTTATTTCATTTTCTGTTTTATTGGCTTTTAATAATTCTGCTTTGGCTTGATCTTCAGCTTTTCCATTCATTAAAGCTTCAGTTTGTGCAAAAAAATTGCTCAATAATTTTGAATGATGATCGCCTAATGGATTATGACTAATAGCTGTTGCAATAAAATCACAAGGAATAAATAACGTTCCTTGATGTATTAATTGGTAAAAAGCATGTTGTCCGTTTGTACCAGGTTCGCCCCAAATTATGGGTCCTGTTTTATAATTAATGGCATCACCATTTCTATCAACACATTTTCCGTTGCTTTCCATATTTCCTTGTTGAAAATAGGCTGCAAACCTGTGTAAATATTGATCATAAGGTAAAATAGCTTCACTTTGAGCATTAAAAAAATTAGTGTACCATACGCCAATTAATGCCATTAAAACAGGAATATTTTTTTCAAAACTTGAAGTTTTAAAATGCTCATCAATAGTATAAGCACCTTTCAACAAATACTCAAAATTAGTATAGCCTATGGTTAATGCTATTGATAAACCAATTGCACTCCATAAACTATAACGACCACCTACCCAATCCCAAAACTCAAACATATTGGCAGTATCAATTCCAAATTTTTTCACTTCCTTTTCATTAGTACTAAGTGCCACAAAATGTTGAGCAATATGGGTTTCGTCTTTTGCAAATTGTAAAAACCACGAACGTGCAGTATGTGCATTGGTCATGGTTTCTTGTGTAGTAAATGTTTTAGAAGCTATTAAAAACAAGGTTTCTTCTGCATTAATTTTTTTCAAAACTTCTGCAATATGGGTAGCATCTACATTGCTTACAAAATAGGTTTCAATGTTGTTCTTCCAATATGGCTTTAGAGCTTCTGTAACCATTACAGGTCCTAAATCACTTCCTCCAATACCAATGTTTACAATATATTTTATAGGTTTTCCTGTAAAACCTTTCCAATTTCCAGAATGAATTTTATTGCAAAACTCTTCCATTTGCTTTTGCACTTTTCGTACCAATGGCATTACATCTTTGCCACTTTCAAAAACAGGATTATTAGAAAAATTTCTTAATGCAGTATGCAACACAGCACGTTGTTCTGTTTCATTAATTTTTTCTCCAGAAAACATTGCATCTATTGCTTCCTTTACTTTACATTCGTTAGCTAATTGCAATAAAAGTTGAAGTGTTTTTGAATTGATGATATTCTTTGAATAATCCAATAAAATATCCTCTTTTTGAATGGAAAATTCAGCAAAACGATTTTTATTTTCTGCAAATAAATTTTTTATTTGACAGGTATTCATTTCTTCATCAAAATGCTTTTGAAGTAACTGCCAAGCCGTTGTAGTAGTAGGATTTATTTTTGATAACATACTATTGTATTACATTTTTACAATGAGCTTACCTGCAGTTTTTGCTTTTACTTCTTCAACAGTAACTCCTGGTGCCGTTTCAATTAATTCAAAACCTTCAGGTGTAATGTTTAAAACAGCTAAATCAGTTACTACTTTTTTTACACAACCCAATCCAGTTAAAGGCAAAGTACAAGTAGGCAATAATTTACTTTCTCCTTTTGGGTTTGTGTGCATCATTGCTACAATTATATTTTTTGCACTTGCTACTAAATCCATTGCACCGCCCATTCCTTTTACCATTTTACCAGGAATTTTCCAGTTAGCAATATCACCTTTTTCACTCACTTCCATTGCCCCTAAAACAGTTAAATCTATTTTGCCTGCACGTATCATTCCAAAACTTTCTGCACTGTCAAATAAGGCTGCTCCTTTGATTAAGGTAACTGTTTCTTTTCCTGCATTTATTAAATCTGCATCTACATCATTTTCAGTAGGGTAGGGTCCCATTCCTAAAATTCCATTTTCGCTTTGTAGAATAACTGTAATATCATCAGGAATATAATTTGAAACTAAAGTAGGAATACCAATTCCAAGATTTACATACATACCATCTTTTAACTCTTGTGCAATTCTTTTTGCAATACCAAATTTGTCTAATGCCATAATTTTAATTGTTTAAATATTTTTGTATATGTGGTTGTTCTGAAATTTTTACAAATTGATTATCTAATGTTCTTGCTAATGGTTTATTAAATGTTTTTAAAGTAATTAAAAGCTGACCTAAAAAATTTTTTATTCTTTCAACGCCTGTTTTATCTAATCCACTTTGTAAAAATGAATTTTCATCGTTATTTTTTTTATCAATTTCTATGTCTTGAGCATCGTCCAACATTAAAAAAGATGCAATTATAGTAAACCAATAGGCTATAATTTTTTTTGCTACTGCATCATCAAAATCAAGTATTGAAACAGAAAATAAAAAAATATCGCCTCTATGTAAGGCATTAAAAGGTAGTACCATTTCTTGTATAAAATTATTTGTATCGCCTTGCATATATTTTACCAAAGCATCATAAAAATATTTATTTATACATCTGTTTTTAGTTAAATTTATACATTGATTTATTGCTTCCTGCCTTGTAATTTGCTTGGTTTCTTCCAAAGCAGCAATATGCCCAATTTGTTCTAATAATGTTATGTAATCATTACCTAATAAAATTTTTCTATCAATGCCAATTCTGTTTAAAGTATCTACAATTACTGGAATAAATAAATAACCAGGTTCAGGTCGTAAATACATTAATTTATTATTCCAATACAAATTATTTTCTGGAGGTTCACGATCTACAAAAAAGTTGGCAATTTCATCATGAACGCCATATTGTATTATCAAAAAATCGGCACTAACAAACATAATTTTATAAACGAACTGTTTTACGTTCTATTCTTTTTTCGTAATTTTTTCCTTGGAAAATTCTATGTACATACACACCTGCTACATGAATAGCATCTGGCTCTAACATTCCTGGTTCAACCAATTCTTCTACTTCTACAATAGTTATTTTACCAGCTTTTGCCATAGATGTAGAAAAATTTCTTGTTGTTTTTCTAAAAATTAAATTTCCTAAAGTATCGCCTTTCCATGCTTTTATAATAGCATAATCTGCATAAATAGCATGTTCCATTAAGTGCATTTTGCCATTAAACTCACGTGATTCTTTGCCTTCAGCAATTTCAGTTCCATAACCTGCAGGAGTAAAAAAAGCAGGAATACCCATACCAGCCATTTGTATTCTTGTTGCCAAAGTTCCTTGAGGTACTAAATCTACTTCTAACTCTCCTTGTAATAATTGTCTTTCAAATTCTGCATTTTCTCCTACATAACTGCTTATCATTTTTTTTATTTGCTTTGTTTTAAGCAATAAGCCCAAACCAAAATTATCAACACCAGCATTGTTTGAAATACAGGTTAAATTATTAATTCCTTTTTCTACCAAAGCATTAATACAGTTTTCAGGAATGCCATTTAATCCAAAGCCTCCTAACATTAATGTACTGCCACTTTTTATATCTGCAATGGCAGCTTGTGCATTTTCTACTACTTTATTCATATTCTATTCATTTGTGCAACAAATATAAGCGTTATGATTGTTACTAATTTAGTTACTGTTTCCTAAAAGCAATACTTTACAATTAAAAAATATTACATCATTTACACCAAGCTATTATCTTTATTCTATGATAAAAGCATTGCTAAAGCTTATTCAAATAATTTATTGTATATACGCTTTATTACTTTTTATTGCTATTATGTTTATTCTTTTTCCTTTTATTTTAATAGCATCTGCCTTTGGAAAAAAAGGAGGAAATTTTATTTATTTTTTATGCAAAATTTGGGCAAGAAGCTGGTATTTACTTATTGGTGTAATTCATGAAGAAATTTACGAAACTCCTTGTAACAAACACACACAATATATTTTTGTAGCCAATCATATTTCTTATATGGATATTCCTCCAATTGTTGCAACAATTAAGCAACCATTCAGGGCTTTAGGAAAATATGAAATGGTAAAAATTCCTGTGTTTGGTTGGATATATAAAGCAGCTGTAATTTTGGTTGATAGAAGCAGTTCTGAAAAAAGAGCAAAAAGCGTAAGAGCTTTAAAAGCAGCTATTCAACAAAATATTTCAGTTTTTATTTTTCCCGAAGGAACATTTAATGAAACAGGAAAACCTTTGAAAAATTTTTATGATGGTGCTTTTAGAATTGCCATTGAAACACAAACTCCCATTAAACCATTATTATTTATAGACACTTTAAAGCGGATGCACTACAAAAGTATTTTTATGCTTACACCTGGTAAAAATAGAGTTGTGTATTTAGATGAAATAAAAGTTGATGGATTAACGATGGAAGATTTGCCTTCACTAAAAGAAAAAGTTTATAAAATAATGGAAAACGGATTAAAGCGTTATAACAATTATTTAGAAAACTAACATCTACGAAAATTATTTTCGTGTTTTTAAATACTTTACATTTGATGTTTACAAAATTTTAATATGGTAGCAATAAATTCAAATTATAACATCCCCGATTTTTCTTTATCACCAAGAATAGACCAAGTGGGTGTAGAAGAAAGAGCAAAAAGATTTACAGCAAGAAGCATTAAAACCACTTCTAAAGTAAATGGTTTGAAGTTGGTATTAAACATGATAGACCTTACCACTTTGGAAGGAAAAGATACTGAAGGAAAAGTAAAACAACTTTGTTACAAAGCACAGCATTTACACGATGCTTACGAAGGTTTGCCAACAGTAGCAGCCATTTGTGTTTATCCAAGTATGGTAAAAATTGCTAAGCAAGCATTAGGCAATTCAGGTGTAAAAATTGCTGCTGTTGCAACAGCTTTTCCAAGTGGTCAAGCACCAAGAGATGTAAAAATTAGAGATACAAAATTTGCGGTTGATAATGGAGCAGATGAAATTGATATGGTAATTAGCAGAGGAAAATTTTTAGAAGGCGATTACAATTTTGTGTTTGATGAAATAGCTGCTATAAAAGAAGCCTGTGGCAATGCAAGATTAAAAGTTATTTTAGAAACAGGCGAATTAGTAACCTATGATAAAGTAAGAAGAGCAAGTGATATAGCAATGTATGCTGGTGCAGATTTTATTAAAACCTCAACAGGAAAAATTCAACCAGCAGCAACAATGCCTGTTACTTTAGTAATGCTGGAAGCTATTAGAGATTTCTATTACAAAACAGGAAAAATGATTGCAATGAAACCTGCTGGAGGAATTAGCAAAGCCAAAGCAGCATTGCATTATTTAGTAATGGTACAAGAAACTTTAGGCTCTGCGTGGATGAGTAATCATTGGTTCAGGTTTGGAGCAAGCAGTTTAGCCAATGATGTACTAATGCAGTTGGTAAAAGAAAAAACAGGCGTATATCAATCAGGAAATTATTTTAGTATAGACTAAAAGTTTATGAAGTAGAAGAGGAGCAAAAAATTTAAAGTTAATGCCAACTTCTTCAGCTTTTTAAACTTCTTAAACTCTTTGAACCTATTAAACATATAAGCATGGCAAAAACAAAAAATAATACGTTGAAACTTGATTTTAAAATGGAATATGCACCTGCACCAGAAAGCAAAAGCAGTGCAAAAATTAATTCCAAGTACGATTTATTTATAAATGGCAAATTTGAAAAACCAGATAGCAAAAAGTATTTTGATGCAATAAATCCTGCTACTGAAGAAAAAATATCTACCGTTGCAGAAGCCAATAACAATGATGTAAATAAAGCAGTAAAAGCAGCTCGTAATGCTTATGAAAAAGTATGGAGCAAAATGCCTGCAAAAGAAAGAGCAAAATACATTTTTAGAATTGCTCGTATGATTCAAGAACGTGCAAGAGAATTAGCCATTATAGAAACGATGGATGGAGGAAAACCCATTCGTGAAAGTAGAGATATTGATGTGCCTTTAGCAGCAAATCATTTTTTTTATTATGCAGGTTGGGCAGATAAATTACAATATGCTTTTCCCAATAAAAAAATAGAGTCTTTAGGCGTTGCAGGGCAAATTATTCCTTGGAATTTTCCTTTATTAATGGCTGCTTGGAAAATTGCACCAGCATTAGCAACAGGTAATACTGTAGTTTTAAAACCTGCTGAAACCACACCTTTAACTGCTTTGAAATTAGCAGAAATTATACAAGAAAGCGATTTGCCACCAGGTGTTGTAAATATTATTACAGGTGCAGGAGCTACTGGTGCAGCAATTGTTAATCATCCAGATATTAATAAAATTGCATTTACTGGCTCTACAGATGTAGGAAAAATTATTCAGCGTGCCACTGCTGGTACAAACAAAAAAGTAACGCTTGAATTAGGTGGTAAAGCTGCCAATATTATTTTTGATGATGCACCTTTAGATCAAGCTGTTGAAGGTGTTATTAATGGTATATTTTTTAATCAAGGACATGTTTGTTGTGCAGGCTCAAGATTATTTGTTCAAGAATCAGTTTATAAAATTGTTTTACAAAAATTAAAAGATAGATTAGAAACTTTAATTGTTGCAGACCCATTAGACAAGAACACAGATATTGGTGCTATAAATTCTAAGCAACAAATGGATAATATTCATAAATATTTAAAAATTGGTTTAGCAGAAGGGGCAGAAATATATCAAACGCATTGCAACTTACCTAAGAAAGGATTTTTTATGAAACCTACATTGTTTACCAATGTTGCACAAAGTAGCAGAATTGTTCAAGAAGAAATTTTTGGTCCTGTATTAACCATTCAAACTTTTAGAACTGATGATGAAGTAATTGAAAAAGCCAATAATACACCTTATGGTTTAAGTGCAGGTGTTTGGACAGATAAAGGATCTAAAATATTTAACCTTACAACAAAAATGAGAGCAGGTGTAATATGGGCAAATACGTTTAATAAGTTTGATCCAACTTCTCCATTTGGAGGCTATAAAGAAAGTGGTTTTGGAAGAGAAGGAGGTTTACACGGATTAAGTGCCTATTTAAAATAGATGGGCTTTCGTTATAAAAGATTTTAAATCTTAAAAATAAAAATTTTAAACTTTACATAATGACAAGAATTGCAGTTTTGAAAACATACAAAATATACATAGGAGGTCAATTTCCAAGAACAGAAAGTGGTAGATATTATACACCATTCAACAAAACAGGAAAACCGTTAGCCAACATGTGTTTAAGTTCAAGAAAAGATTTTAGAGAAGCTGTTGTAGCTGCAAGAAATGCTTTTGGAGGTTGGAGTGCAAGAGCTGCTTTTAATCGTGGGCAAATTTTATATCGCATTGCAGAAATGTTAGAAGGAAGAAAAGCACAATTTATAGATGAATTATTACAACAAGGTGCTACAAAAGAACAAGCAGAAAATGAAGTAAATATTTCTATTGATAGATTAGTGTATTATGCAGGTTGGTGCGATAAATATCAGCAATTATTTAGTGCTGTTAATCCTGTTGCATCTTCTCATTTTAATTTTTCTGTACCAGAGCCAACAGGTGTTGTAAGCATTATTGCTCCTCAGCAAACTTCATTATTAGGTTTAGTATCTGTAATTGCACCTGTTATTGCAGGAGGTAATACTTGTGTTGTTTTAGCAAGTGAATCAAAACCTTTATGTGCTATAACATTTGCAGAAGTTATTAATAGTAGTGATGTGCCAGGTGGTGTAGTAAATGTTTTAACAGGTAAAGTAGCTGAGTTGGCAAAATATTTTGCAGACCACATGGATGTAAATGCAACCATTTTTTGTGAAAATGATATTGATACAAAAAAACTTATTCAAGATAAATCTGCATTAAATGTAAAACGTGTTTTCTTTTATGATGATGTAAAATGGAATGTTGCAGATGCTGAAAATCCTTATTTTATTTTAGATACTCAAGAAATAAAAACCACTTGGCATCCTATTGAAAATATTGGAGGAGCTAAAGCAGGTTATTAATATTAAACTTTAGGCATGAAAATATTTTGTACGTTTATATTTTCTGTTGTTGCAATTTTTTTTGCAAATGCTAATGATACCATTATTGTTAGAAAAGATGCTCGTTTAGATATACTTGCTCAAAAACAAATTATTGTAAATAAACGAAGCTCAATGCTTACCAGCACTGGACAGTATAAGGGATTTAGAATTCAGGTTATGGTTACCAAACAAAGAGAAAATGCCTTTAATGCTAAAGCTGAATTGCTTTCAAAATATCCCGAAGAAAAAGCTTATGTTCTATATCAATCACCCTATTTTAAAGTAAGGTTTGGAAATTTTTTAAAAAGAGAAGAAGCAGAAAAGTGGCGTAAACCTTTGAATAATTTATTTAAGAGCAGTGTGTTTATTGTAGAAGATGCTATTGATTATGTTCCACCACCAGACGAAGAGTTTTAATAATTATGAATTTACAAGAAAAAATTAAAACATTAGCTACTCAATATAAAGATGAGTTTATAGCTGTTCGCCATCAATTACATGCCAATCCTGAATTAAGTTTTCAGGAATTTGAAACAAGCAAATTTGTACAACAAAAATTAACAGACCTGCAAATACCATTTACTATAATGGCAAAAACGGGTGTGGTTGCTATTATTGAAGGAAAAAATCCAAAAGAAAGAATTATTGCACTTCGTGCAGATATGGATGCACTGCCAATTACAGAAGAAAATGATGTAGTTTATAAATCAAAAAATAAAGGAATTATGCATGCCTGTGGACACGATGTGCACACAACTTGTTTATTAGGTGCTGCAAAAATTTTACAAGAAACAAAAGGCGATTGGAATGGAACAATAAAATTAATTTTTCAACCAGGTGAAGAAAAAAATCCTGGGGGTGCAAGTATTATGATAAAGGAAGGGGTTTTAGAAAATCCAAAGCCTCAAGGCATTATAGGAATGCACGTTCATCCAGGGTTAAACATAGGAAAATTTAGTTTTAGAACAGGAAGAATAATGGCAAGCACAGATGAAATATTTATAACTATTAAAGGCAAAGGAGGGCATGCTGCTGCACCACATTTAACAACAGATACTATTTTAACTGCATCTCATATTGTTGTGGCATTACAACAAATTATTTCAAGAAACAATAACCCAATTTCGCCATCTGTTTTATCTATTTGTGCATTCAATGGAGGCAATGTAACAAATGTTATACCCAGCGAAGTTAAACTAATGGGAACTTTAAGAGCTATGGATGAAACCTGGCGTTACAAAGCTCATACACTAATTACAAAACAAGCAAAAGCTATTGCAGAAGGTATGGGTGCTGAAATAGATATTAAAATTGATATTGGTTATCCTACTGTTGATAATGATGAACACTTAACAAACAGTGCATGGAAATTAGCAGAAGAGTTTATGCAAAAAGAAAATGTAGAAGAAACTGAATTAAGAATGGGTGCTGAAGATTTTTCTTTTTATACACAACAAATAGCAGGATGTTTTTTTAGGTTGGGTGTAAGAAACGAAGCAAAAGAAATTATTCATAATGTGCATAACCCAAAATTTAATATTGATGAAAATGCTATTGAGTATGGAATAGGAATGATGGCTTGGTTAGGAGCGTCTGTGAAAATATAATTTGAAAAGAAAAGTATTTGCTATTGAGAGTTTCTTCTTTTTCTTCTGCTATCTCTAAATTTTAAAATAGGTACTTTACTTTCAGTGCCTTTAATAATTCTACTAATATTTTTTTGGTGTGTTAATACAACCATTAGTGCTACTAAAATAGCAAACACACGATACGAAGTTGTTTCTTCATTAAAAATAAAAAGAATAAAAATCATAAAAGCCACGCCTGCCAAAATAGAGCTTAGTGAAACAAAACGAGTAAGATATAAAACAAATAGAAAAACAGCAATACAACAAATAGCCACCAATGGTTGAATTGCAACAGCCATTCCAAATAATGTAGCAACACCTTTACCTCCTTTGAAGTTTGCCCAAATAGGAAAAATATGTCCTGCCACAGCTACTAAGCCTAATGCTATCATAAAATTGGTTCTTTCCCAATCGTTGCTAACACCTAAATAGTTGGGTAATAAAATGTATAAAGAAGTTGCAACAACACCTTTAAGCATATCTACAACCATTACAAAAGTGCCCCACTTAGCTCCTAAAACTCTGAAAGTATTGGTAGCGCCAGCATTTCCACTACCATAATCTCTAATATCTATATTAAAAAATCGCTTACTTACCCAAATAGAAGTAGGTATAGAACCAATTAAATATGCCAAAATAATAAGCAGAAATTCGTTCATTGGGGTTATTGAAATTTGACAAAGTTCAAATATACAGTTTCATTACTTAAAACAATGCACATTTTATTAAACGCCATACGTTTTAACTATAAATTTTAATGCAATCCAATTATTTTTTTCTTTTGTAGTAATGTGTTGCCATTGAAATTTTGAAGTTTTTTCTATTATTTCTTTTTCATCACTGGTTAATAAGCCACTTAAAATGATGGTGCTATTTTCTTTACATGCTTTATGCAAAAAAACAAGATTGTCTAAAATAATATTTTTGTTGATGTTGGCTATTACAATATCATATTTTTTTTCTGTTGAGGCGGTATCAGCTTTTTTTATTTGAATATTTTTACAAAAATTCGTTTGAATATTTTCTATGCTATTTTCTATACACCAAGCATCATTATCAATAGCCAGTATTTCGGTTGCTCCTAATTTTTCTGCAAGAATGGCTAAAATGCCTGTACCTGTACCAAAATCAATAACTGATTTATTTTTAAAATCAATTTCTTGCATTAATTGCATAACAGTAAAAGTTGTTGCATGATGACCTGTTCCAAAACTCATTTTTGGTGTAATAATTATTTCGTGTTGTACCTGTTGAATAGGAGCGTGAAAGTTGGCTCTTACACCCACAAAATCATCTACTATTACAGGTTCAAAATTTGATTCCCATACTTCATTCCAATTTTGTTGTTCTATTACAGAAGCTGTAAAGGTTAATTGAAAAGGTTGTAATACTTTTTTTACTAAATGTTCGCTATAATTATCTTCATCAATATAAGTGTAAACAAAATTTTCAGTCGTTTCAAAACCATCATACCCATTTTCTGAAAGTAAGGCTACCGCTATATTTTGCAAGGCTTCGTTGGCAGCAGAAATTTCAAGTTTTATATAATTCATTTCTAAAAAATAACCCCCGAAATTGTAGTAACGGGGGAAGTTTTGTATTTTAAATTTTTGTTTAGTTATTATTATCTTGTTGTGGTTTATCTTGCCTTTCTGGTTTAGGCATCAAAGCTTTTCTGCTTAATTTGAATTTACCTGTACGTTGGTCTATATCTAATAATTTTACTTTTACTTTATCGCCTTCTTTAAAAATACCATCCATACTTTCTAAACGTTTCCAGCTAATTTCACTAATGTGCAGTAAGCCTTCTTTTTTAGGTAAAAATTCTACAAAAGCTCCAAATTCTTTAATGCTTTTTACAGTAGAATCATAAACTTCACCCACTTGAGGAACAGCTACAATACCTTTTACCCATTCTACTGCTTTTACTAATCCTTCTTTTTCTGGAGAGAAAATACTTACTTCTCCTTTGTTGCCAACTTCTTCAATATTAATGGTAGTACCTGTTTCTTTTTGTATTTCTTGAATTACTTTTCCACTAGGTCCTATTACTGCACCAATATATTCTTTATCAATAATTAATTTTTCCATTCGTGGAGCATGAGGTTTTACTTCAGGTTTTGCAGCAGCAATACAATTTTCCATAGCTTCTAAAATATGTAATCTTCCTTTTCTTGCTTGCTCCAAAGCTTCTCTCATTACCTCCATACTTAAGCCATCAATTTTTATATCCATTTGTACGCCACAAATACCATCTTTTGTTCCTGTAACTTTAAAATCCATATCTCCTAAATGGTCTTCATCACCAAGAATATCTGTTAAAATAGCATATTTGCCATCTTTAGCTCTTGTAATTAATCCCATTGCTACACCACTTACATGTTTTTTAAATGGTACACCAGCATCCATTAAAGCCAAAGTTCCTGCACATACTGTAGCCATTGAAGAAGATCCATTGCTTTCTAAAATATCGCTTACAACCCTTACAGTATAAGGATATTCGTTGCCTGGCATCATTTGTTTTAAACTACGCATTGCTAAATTTCCATGACCAACTTCTCTACGTCCAGGACCTCTCATCATTTTTACTTCGCCTGTTGAAAAAGGAGGGAAGTTGTAATGTAAAATAAATTTGCTGTAATCGCTTTTTGCTGCACTTTCTACCAATAATTCATCTAATGGAGTTCCTAAAGTAACTGTTGTTAATGATTGGGTTTCGCCACGAGTAAATAATGCTGAGCCGTGTGGTGTTGGTAATAAATTTACTTCCATAGAAAGAGGACGAACAATATCTAATGCTCTTCCATCTAAACGAACTTTATCATCTAAAATCATATCTCTTACAACATAATATTGTAAGTCATCAAAATATTTTCCAACCAATGCTGCATCTGCTTCTTCCAATTCTCCTAAGGCTTCTTTAACTTCTGATGCTAATGCTTTAAATGCTTCACTACGTTCGTGTTTGCTGCTTGCACTTTTTGCAATAGCATACATTTTATCTTTAGCAAGCGAAATAATTTTTTGTTCTAATGCTTCATTAGTATAAGGTTTTGTATATTCTCTTTTGGCTGTAATTCCTACTTTATCTCTTAATTGTTGTTGTGCTGCAATTTGTACACGAATAGCATTGTGTGCTATTTCCAATACTTTTACTAAATCTTCTTCACTACATTCTTTGCTTTCACCTTCTACCATCATAAGATTTTTATCTGTTGCAGCAACAATAAAATCCATATCAGCATTTTCTAATTCAGTACGAGTAGGATTTACAATAAATTCTCCATTGATTTTACCTACACGAACTTCAGAAATAATTTCTTTAATAGGAATATCAGATACAGCTAATGCAGCACTTGCAGCTAAACAAGTTAAAGCATCTGGCATTACTTCTTTATCAGATGAAATGAGTGTAATTAATACTTGAACATCGCATAAATAATCTTCAGGAAATAATGGACGTAAAGCTCTATCAACTAATCGGCTTGTTAAAATTTCATAGTCATTCAAACGGGCTTCACGTTTAAAAAATGAGCCAGGAATACGACCAGCAGAAGCAAATTTTTCTTGATAATCTACCGATAATGGAAAAAACGACTGACCTGCTTTTGGCTCTTTGTTGGCAACAACGGTTGCCAATATAATACAATTACCTTGACGTACTGTAACTGCTCCATCTGCCTGACGAGCTAATTTTCCTGTTTCTATGGTAACTTCAGCACCATTGGGCAACTGAAATGAAACCTGTTGTATAGGTTGTAATGACATAATTTAATAGTATTTATTGAAAAGGTTATTGCCTTAACAATTTTGTGAATAATAGTGGGGGTATAAAATAAAATATTCCCAACATTCTTAGGAAGTTGGGAACACAGCTATAAGTAAGTTTTTGTAAAACATTAACCAACTATTAGGCAAGGTATTCTTACTCCCCAATCTTTAAATCTGGGGCTAAACTTTATTTTCTTAAACCTAATTTTTCAATCAATGCTCTGTAACCTTGTAAGTTAGTTTTTTGCATATAAATAAGTAAACGTTTACGCTGACCTACTAAACGCATTAAACCTCTTTGTGTAGAAAAATCTTTTTTATTAACTTTCAAATGATTGCTAATATCAAGAATACGTTCTGTTAATAAAGCTATTTGCCCTTCAATAGAACCTGTGTTGGTTGCTGCTCCACCATATTGAGAAAATATGGAAGCTTTTTTTTCTTTTGTAATTGACATCTTGTTTCTTTTTTAAACGTCTTTGTTTATTTTTTACTTTTTAATCGGCGGCAAAAGTAGTATTTTTTAAGTAAATATTAAAATATTCATTGAATTTTTTCAAATAGCTAACTATTACTCATAAAATCTAAATGAAGTTTATGAATTATATTGCACGCATGAACAATATAAAAACAATAGCTGTTTGTGGTGCAGGTACAATGGGTAGTGGTATTGCTCAGTTGGCAGCACAAGCAGGTTTTACTACGCTACAATTTGATGTAAATAAAGAAATGCTTGAAAAAAGCAAAGCCTCTATTGAAAAAAGTTTACAATATTTAATTGAAAAAAATAAAATTACACAGAAACAAAAAACAGCCACTTTAAACAATTTAGTTTTTATAAATAATATAAATGAATGTAAAGCAGATGTAATTATTGAGGCAATTATTGAAAAGAAAGATGCCAAAATTAATTTGTTTAATGAGCTTGAAAAGATAAATAACAACCACACTATTTTTGCTACCAATACCTCATCTATCAGTATCAATGAAATTGCTGAAGGCTGCAACCAATCTTCTCAAATTGTAGGAATGCACTTTTTTAATCCTGCAACCATTATGAAATTAGTAGAAGTGGTAAAATCTAAATTTACTACTGATGCAGTAGTTGAATCAATTATTGATGTGTGTAAGCAAATGAATAAAGTGGCTGTTGTATGTAAAGATGCTCCAGGGTTTATTGTTAATCGTGTTGCAAGGCATTATTATTTAGAAGCTATGAAGTTGGTAGAATTGAATTTGGCTACCATAGAAAATGTTGATGCTATTATGGAGGCTTCAGGGTTTAAAATGGGCCCTTTTAAATTAATGGATTTGATAGGAATGGATATAAATTATAGTGTAAGTAATATTGTTTGGGAAGCTTTGCAAAAACCAGAACGATTAAAGCCTTCTGCTTTACAACAACAAAAAGTAAATGCAGGAGAATTGGGAAGAAAAACAGGTAAAGGTTTTTACGCTTACAATAAATAATTTAGCATTATGTTTCAAAAATGGTTGAACTGGCGTACTTTATTAGCTTTAGCTGCTATTTTAATTATTGGCGGTAGTATTTATTATTCTAATTATCTCGCCAAAAAAATAGCTGAGGATGAAAGACGAAAAATAGAGCATTGGTCAGAAGCAGTTCAAGCATTTAGCAACCCTACTATTACTGCAACAAACCTTACAGCAAAAGTACTTACTGAAAATAGTGCAGATATTCCTATTTTATTATTAACAGAAAAAGATAGCTTACTGGATTTTAGAAATGTAGATTCTTTTAAAATTCTAAAGGATAAAAATTATTTAAAAGAAAAGCTCGAAAATTTTAAACAATTACATAAACCTATAGAATGGATAAATCCTTTAGACAGCACACAAATAAATAAAGTGTATTATGGCGAAAGCAAATTATTGCAACAAGTTCGTTTATTTCCTATACTTCAATTATTGGTTGCAGGGTTATTTATTTTCATTATAGCAATAGCTCAATACAGCTCTTATAAAAGTACCCAAAATCAAATTTGGGCAGGGCTTGCGAAAGAAACTGCTCATCAATTAGGAACGCCTGTAACAAGTTTGCAAGGTTGGATAGAAATGCTTAAAGAAATTAAAGGCAATGAAAAAATTGTTCCAGAAATTGAGAAAGATGTACAAAGATTGTTACTAATTTCTGATAGGTTTGGGAAAATTGGTAGTAAGCCTGCCATGGAAGAAAGAGATGTAATTGTACAGATAAATAATATGATTGATTATATCAAAAAGAGAGCAGGAGCAAAGGTTACATTTTCCTTAAATACAACCAATGAAATTACTGTAATGCTTTCTCCACCATTATTTGATTGGGTAATTGAAAATTTACTAAAAAATGCTTTAGATGCAATGGATGGCACAGGTAATATTAAAATAGATGTAAAAGACGAAGCAGCAAATATTGTAATAGATATTTCTGATACAGGCAAAGGCATAAGTAAAAAAAATATTGCTAAAGTGTTTAAACCAGGGTTTACAACCAAAAAAAGAGGCTGGGGGCTGGGCTTAACGCTTACTAAAAGAATTATTGAACACTACCATAAAGGGCAAATTTTTGTACTTCATACAGAGCAAACTTTAGGAACTACTTTTAGGATAATTTTGCCTAAAGCATAACCCTATTTCAACATAGTTTTACAATCTCATTACTTTTTATTCTTGAACCAACACTTACATTTGTAAAAATAAATGTACTGTAACTATGAACAAATGGATTGTATTATTCTTATTAATTCCTGCAACAATTGCTGCACAAAGCAAAAGAAAAAAACAAAAAATGCAAGTCGCTGCTGAACAAAAAGCATCAGCAGAATTAATTAATAAATTACAACATCATATTCAGTTTTTAGCAAACGATTCTTTAGAAGGAAGAAGAACAGGAACAAAAGGAGAATTGATTGCCATGAATTATATTGTTCAACAATATACACAAATGGGTATTGAACCTAAAGGCACTGAGGGTTATGTACAAGAATTTGAAATTAATGAAGGAAAAAAAGTAACAGAAAATAATTATTTTAAAGTAAATGGAGAAGTTTTAGAATTAAATAAAGAGTATTATCCGCTTGCATTTAGCCCTAATACAAAAGTAGAGTCAAAATCCGTAATGCTTTCCTTAAAAGAAAAAAATGCAGTATGGTTTTTAAATGTTAAAGATGAATTAGAAGCTAATAAAAATAACCCTCATTACGATATTGATATTTACTTACAAAACGAAATTAAATTAGCAACCGCAAAGGGTGCAACTGCATTAATTATTTACAATACAACGCCATTACCCGATAATATTTTATTTAATAAACATGATAAAACGTCTTTATCTCCAATTCCTGTTATTTATTTAAAATTTTCAGCGTATAAAAAATATTTAAACAACTTAAATGCTATGTATGAGATTGCCTTAAATGTAGATATAGAAAGCAATGTAAGAAAAGCAAGAAATGTAGTTGCTTATATAAATAACAATGCTGCTAATACAATTATTTTAGGAGCACATTACGATCATTTAGGCTTTGGCGAAGATAAAAATGCTTTAGATGCGTTGCATGAAGTACACAATGGAGCAGATGATAATGCAAGTGGTACAGCAGCTTTAATAGAATTAGCAAGAATGTTACAAAATACTTCAGCAAAAAATAATAATTATTTATTTATCAATTTCAGTGGCGAAGAATTGGGTTTATTTGGCAGTAAATATTGGATAGATAATCCAACCTTAAATATTACTCCCAATTATATGATTAATATGGATATGGTAGGTCGTTATGATACAACACATAAATTAACTATTGGAGGTTATGGTACATCGCCTTTATGGAGTGAAATTTTTACAACTGTAAGCAATAAAAATTTATTAATAAAATTTGATAGTTCAGGAAGTGGCCCAAGCGATCATGCAAGTTTTTATAGAGCCAATATTCCTGTATTATTCTTTTTTACAGGCAGCCATTCCGATTATCATAAAACAACTGATGATTGGGAAAAAATAAATTTTAATGGCGAAAAAGATATAATTCATCTAATCTACAATATTATTCAAACAGCAGATTCAAAAGGGAAATTTGAATTTTTAAAAACAAGAGAACAACAAGCTGGTAAAGCTACTTTTAAAGTAAGTCTTGGTGTAATTCCAGATTATGGTTATACTGGTACAGGTTTAAGAATTGAAGGTGCAACCCCTGGTAAAATTGGAGAAAAAATAGGGTTACAAGCGGGTGATATTTTAACGCAATTAGGAGATTATAAGTTTGTAGATATAAATTCTTATATGGAAGTTTTGAGTAAATTTAAAAAGGGAGATGCTACTAAATTACATATTAAAAGAGGCGAAAAAGAATTGGTGTTTGATATTGTTTTTAAATAGATAGCGTTTTTTATAATAATCAGTGAATTTTGACAACGATATAGAAACTTGTTTAAGTATTTTACATAGTGGAGGAGTTATTCTTTATCCCACTGATACTATTTGGGGTTTGGGTTGTGATGCTACTAATGAACAAGCAGTTGAAAAAATTATTCAATTAAAAAAAAGAGCAGCACATAAAAGTTTTGTGGTATTACTAAGCGATGAAAAAGAATTAATGCAATATGTTGCTACGCTTGATTTAGAAATTTTTAATTATTTGGATAAACAACAAAAGCCAACAACAGTTATTTATCCTCATGCAATAGGCTTGGCAGAAAATGTTTTAGCCAATGATGGCTCTGTAGCCATAAGAATTTGTAAAGATGAATTTTGCAAAACACTTATTAAAAGATTTAGAAAACCTATTGTAAGTACATCTGCAAATATTAGTAACGAACCTTCTCCCAAAAATTTTTCAACTATACCTTTATCTATTAAAAAAGCTGTTGATTATGTTGTAATACACAGGCAAAATGAACAAACAGAAACTCAGCCATCTTCTATAATAAAATGGATAAATGGAGAGGTGGAAGTGATAAGATAAGTTTAAAGTTTTACTTTGCATTAATACACTTATACTCTTCCTTCTTTAATTTCATTTACAATATTAGGGTCAAGCAATGCAGTTGTATCGCCTAAATTTTCTGTTTCTCCTTCGGCAATTTTTCTTAAAATTCTACGCATTATTTTACCACTTCTTGTTTTAGGTAATCCTGTTACAAATTGTATTTTATCTGGTTTAGCAATAGCTCCAATAATTCTTGTAACAGTTTGCAAAATATCTTTCTTGGTTAATTCTTCATCGCTATGTTTTTGCCCTAAAATAACATAAGCATAAATGCCTTGTCCTTTTATGTTATGAGGATAACCCACTACTGCACTTTCAACAACTCCTGCATGCATATTAATGGCATTTTCAACTTCTGCTGTACCAATTCTATGCCCACTAATATTTAAAACATCATCAACCCGTCCTGTAATTCTATAATTTCCATTTTCATCTTTCAATGCTCCATCACCAGAAAAATATAAATTATCGTAAGTGGCAAAATAATTTGTTCTGCACCTTTCATGGTCGCCATAAGTGGTTCTAATAATACCAGGCCATGGTGCTTTTATACATAAATTTCCAGCAATAGTTTCATTGCCATTGGGTAGTACTTCATTACCATTTTCATCAACCAAAATAGGTTGTACACCAGGTAATGGAAGTGTTGCCCAACTTGGTTTTGATGGAGTGATGCCTGCTAAGTTTGAAATTAATATACCTGCTGTTTCTGTTTGCCACCAAGTATCTACAATAGGGCATCTTTTTTTACCAATATGTTCATCGTACCAGTGCCAAGCTTCTTCATTTATTGGTTCGCCAACAGAGCCTAAAACTTTTAAACTTGATAAATTTTTTCCTTCAAGAGGTTGAGTGCCAAAGCCCATTAAACTTCTTATTGCAGTAGGAGCAGTGTATAAAATATTTACTTGATGTTTATCTACAATATCCCAAAATCTTCCTGCATCTGGAAAAGTTGGAATACCTTCAAACATAACACTGGTAGCTCCTGCACACAAAGGTCCATAAGCTATATAACTATGCCCTGTAACCCAACCTATATCTGCTGTACAAAAATGTATTTGACCTTGTTGGTAATTAAAAACATTTACAAAAGAATAGGTAACAAAAATCATATAGCCAGCAATGGTATGCACAACTCCTTTTGGTTTTCCTGTACTACCACTTGTGTATAAAATAAATAGGGGGTCTTCTGCATCCATAATAGCTGGTTCAAAATTTATTTTTCCATTTATTTCAACCTGCTGTTCTGCATGTTCCATTTCATCTTCCCACCACACATCTCTACCTTTTAACATAGATACTGGAGTTCTTGTTCTGGTAAAAACAATAATGCGTTTTACTGTTGTATTATTAATTAAAGCATCATCAATTACAGATTTTAGAGGAATAACTTTTTCGCCTCTGTAAGCACCATCACAGGTAATAATAAATTCTGCATGAGCATCTGTAACTCTATCTGCAATACTTTGTGCACTAAAGCCTCCAAAAATTACACTATGTATAGCCCCAATTCTTGCACAACCTAAAATGGCATACACTAATTCAGGCACCATACCCATATAAATACACACTCTGTCACCTTTTTTTACACCATTGTTTTTAAGCATTTGTGCCACTTGACACACTCTTTTATGCAAGCGATTATAGGTTACAACTCTTACTCTTTCTTCAGGATTGTTAGGCTCCCAAATAAGGGCAGGTTTATCGCCCAAAGTATCTAAATGTCTGTCTATACAATTTTCAGTAATGTTTAATTTTGCTCCTTTAAACCATTCTACTTTAGGTTCTTTAAAATTCCATTCTACTACTTTATCCCACTTTTTTTTCCAAGTAAAATGCTCTGCAATAGAAGCCCAAAAAGCATCTGGTTGTTCTATACTTTTTTTATACGCTTCTTTATATTCTTCAATAGAATTTATTTGATAAGGATATGACATTGTAATATCGGTTTTAAAAATGAAGCAATAAAGTTAAGGGAATTGAAATATTTGAGAAGTAGGATAGAAGCAGATTAAAATTGAGTACTAAAATTTGGCCAAAAATGAAATGTTAATTTGGTTAAAAATCTATTACAAAATCTTTTACCTTTGGCAGCCTTAAAAATTAATTGTGTCAATTTGTCCAAATCTATGTTTATGCAAGATTTTTGACAAAGAAAAAATTATAATAAAAAAGAATAAGCAATATTATTTGCTTAAAAATATACTCAACTTATATGATAAAATTAATAGCAAAACTATTGGGTGGCAATAAAAGTGAAAAAGATGTTGCAGCCATTCAACCTTTAGTAATTAAGATAAATGAATTTTACAAACAATTTCAAAGTCTTACCAACGATGAATTAAGAAACAAAACAACAGAATTTAGAGAAAGAATTAAACAACACTTAATAGATATAGATGCAGTAATAGAAAATAAAAAAGCAGAAGCTGAAAATTTACCCTCTTACGAAGTACATACAAAAGATGCTATTTATAAAGAAGTTGATAAATTAATAAAAGATAGAGATAAAAAAATAGAAGAAATTCTTCAACAAATTTTACCCGAAGCATTTGCTGTAGTAAAAGAAACTGCTACAAGATTTACCAACAATTCAGAAATTATTTCCACTGCTACTGAATTAGATAAAGACTTGAGTGTAACTAAAAACTATGTAAGCATTGATGGCGATAAATCTATTTTTAAAAATACTTGGATAGCTGGTGGAGGTCAAATAACTTGGAACATGGTACACTACGATGTTCAGTTAATTGGTGGTACAGTTTTACATCAAGGAAAAATTGCAGAAATGGCAACAGGTGAAGGTAAAACATTGGTATCTACTTTACCTGCTTACTTAAATGCTTTACCTGGCGAAGGTGTTCATATTGTAACGGTAAACGATTACTTGGCAAAAAGAGATAGCGAATGGAATGGTCCTATTTTTGAATGGTTGGGTTTAACTGTAGATTGTATTGATAAACATGAACCCAATACAGAAGATAGACGTGAGGCTTATTTGGCAGATATTACCTATGGCACCAACAACGAATTTGGGTTTGATTATTTAAGAGATAATATGGTGCATAATCCTGATGAAATGGTGCAAAGAAAACATCATTATGCAATGGTAGATGAGGTAGATAGCGTTTTAATTGATGATGCAAGAACTCCTTTAATTATTAGTGGACCTGTAGGAAAAGATACAAGCACTGAACAGTTTTTTGAACTAAAACCTCGTATTGAAAAATTGGTAGAAGCACAAAAAAAAGCTACCAATCAATTTTTAATAGAAGCCAAAAAGAAAATAGCAGAAGGCAACGATGACCCTAAAGATGGAGGTTTGGCATTGTATAGAGCCCATAGAGGTTTACCCAAAAATACAGCATTAATTAAGTTTTTAAGTGAGCCAGGCATTAGAGTAAAAATGCAAAAAGCCGAGTATCATTATTTAGCAGACCAACAAAAAGAAATGCACAAGGTAGATGCTGAATTGTATTTCTATATTGATGAAAAAAACAATAGCGTAGAGCTTACAGATAAAGGTATTCAGCTTATTACAAAAGCTGGCGAAGACCCTAACTTTTTCATCATTCCAGATATTAGTATTGCATTAGCAGATATTGAAAGCAATACATCTTTAAGCGCTGAAGAAAAAGTACATCAAAAAGAAACTATAATAAATGATTATTCAGTAAAGGCTGATAGAATACATACTGTACAACAATTATTAAAAGCTTATACTTTATTTGAAAAAGATGATGAGTATGTTGTAATAGAAGGACAAGTAAAAATTGTAGATGAACAAACTGGTCGTATAATGGAAGGTCGTAGATATAGCGATGGTTTGCATCAAGCAATAGAAGCAAAAGAAAATGTAAAAATTGAAGCCACCACTCAAACCTATGCTACTGTTACATTACAAAACTATTTTAGAATGTACCACAAATTAGCAGGTATGACTGGTACAGCAGAAACAGAAGCAGCAGAGTTATGGAGTATTTATAAATTAGATGTGGTATCAATTCCTACCAATCATCCTTTAATAAGAATAGATGCACAGGATAAAGTTTTTAAAACCAAACGTGAAAAATTTGGTGCAGTTATAGATGAAATAGTAAAATTAAGAGAAGCAGGAAGACCCACATTAGTAGGTACAACATCTGTTGAAATAAGTGAATTGTTGAGCAGAATGTTACGCCAGAAACAAATTACACACAATGTTTTAAATGCCAAACAACATGCTAAAGAAGCACAAGTTGTAGCTGAAGCTGGTTTAGCTGGAGCAGTAACCATTGCAACAAACATGGCTGGTCGTGGTACAGATATTAAATTAGGACCTGGAGTAAAAGAAGCTGGTGGCTTGGCAATTATTGGAACAGAAAGACATGAATCAAGAAGAGTTGATAGACAGTTAAGAGGTCGTTCTGGTCGTCAAGGTGATCCAGGATCTACACAATTTTTTGTAGCATTGGAAGATGATTTAATGAGAATGTTTGGTAGCGAACGAATTGCTAAAGTAATGGATTTTGCAGGCTATAAAGAAGGAGATGTTATACAGCATAGCATGATTACTAAAAGCATTGAACGTGCTCAAAGAAAAGTTGAAGAAAATAACTTTGGTATAAGAAAACGTTTGTTAGAATACGATGATGTAATGAACAAACAAAGAACTGTAATTTATACAAAACGTAAAAATGCTTTATTTGGTCAAAGATTGGCTTTAGATATTGATAATGCTTTTTATAATGTGGCTCAACATTTAATTATTAATTATAAAGAATTGGAAGATTTTGAAGGATTACGTTTAGCAACCATTGTAAATTTTGGATTTGATACTACCATTACATCAGAAGAATTAAAGAAAACAAATGAAAATATTTTAACCGATAAATTATACAAAGAAGCCATAGAAAATTATCAAAGAAAAAAACAAGAAATTGCTACTACTGCATTACCTGTATTTAAAAACATTAGAACACAACAAGGTGCTAACATAGAAAACGTAGCAGTACCTTTTACTGATGGCAAAAAAACTTTACAAGTTTTAACTTCTATGCAAGAAACATTAGATACAGAAGGAACTGCTTTAGTAGATACTTTGGAAAGAAACATTACCCTTGCTTTAATTGATGATGCTTGGAAAGAACATTTAAGAGCTATGGATGATTTAAAGCAAAGCGTACAAACAGCCAGCTACGAGCAAAAAGATCCATTAGTGATTTATAAAATGGAAGCCTTCAATTTATTCAGTAATATGAGTGCTGATGTAAACAAAAATATTGTTGAATTTTTATGCCATGCAAATATTCCTGTTAGCGATGGAGAACAAGTAAAAGAAGGCAGACAACAAAAAACAGATTTAAGTAAAATGCGTATCAATAAAGATGAAATTGATGCAAGAGGAGAGGATTATGCTGCCAATGAAAATGATTATTACGACCCATCTGCTCATGTAAAACAACAACCTATTGTAGCTGCACCAAAAATTGGAAGAAATGAACCTTGCCCTTGTGGTAGTGGAAAAAAATACAAACAATGTCATGGGAAAGATGCAGAATAATATATTGAGCAAAACATTTTTTTTATAACACATCATTTAATGAGTTGCATTTAAAACAGTGCAACTCATTTTTATTTTAGTAATTGCTTATTATTCGTTTTACTCAGTTCAAATTGTTTTATATTGCAAACTTTAAATTTTTTGTTATGAAATATTTACCATTAAATAAAGACATTTTTATTAATAATCGCAAACGTTTTGTAAAAGAATTACAACAAAACAGTATTGCCATTTTTGTGAGCAATGATGAATTTCCAAGCAATGGCGATGCTCTCCACAGTTTTAAACAAAACAGCGATTTGTTTTGGCTTACAGGTATTGAACAAGAAGATTCTATGCTTATTCTTTTTCCTGATAATGTAGATACACAATACAGAGAAGTTTTAGTACTGGTTCGCCCAAATGAATTAAAAGAAAAATGGGATGGCAAACGTTTACGAGCCAACGAAGCAACAGCTATTTCAGGCATTCAAACTATTGTATGGCTCGATAGTATAGATGCTTTATTACAAACGTGGATTCATTTAGCTGATAACATTTATTTAGATAGCAATGAAAACGATAGAAAAGCCAATTTAGTTCGTAGTAGAGAATATCGTTTTATTGATGAAATGAAAAATCGTTATCCTTTACACAACTATTGCAGAGCAGCAAAAATTTTTGCAAAACTTCGTGGCATAAAAACAAAAGAAGAAGTAGAAGTAATTCAAAAAGCTATTGACATAACTGAAAATACTTTTAGAAAACTTTTAGGCTTTATACAACCAGGTGTAATGGAGTACGAAATTGAAGCAGAAATAATGCACAGCTTTCTAATACAAAGAGCTACAGGCGAAGCTTATGGAAGCATTATAGCCAGTGGCGATAGAGCAAGAATATTGCACTATGTAAGCAACAATCAAGAGTGTAAAGATGGCGAACTAATATTAATGGATTTTGGTGCTGCTTATGGTGGTTACAATGCAGATTTAACAAGAACAGTTCCGGTAAATGGTAAATTTACCAAACGCCAAAAAACAGTTTACAATGCTTGCCTGCATTTGCACAATTACGCTAAAAGCCTTTTAAAACCTGGCATTTCCATTGTTGATTATACAGAAAAGGTAGGCGAAGAAGCTACACAACAATTTTTAAAAATTGGTTTACTGAAAAAAACTGATGTAAAAAATGAAGATAAAAGCAATAGAGCTTACAGAAAATATTTGTACCATGGCATTAGTCATCATTTAGGTATTGATGTTCATGATTTAGGTACAAGAACTGCTCCAATACAGCAAGGAATGTTATTTACTGTAGAACCAGGCATTTATATTGAAGAAGAACAAATGGGTATTCGTATTGAAAATAATTTATGGATTACCAAAAATGGCAATATAGATTTAATGAAAAATATTCCTATTACTGTAGAAGAAATTGAAACATTAATGAAAAAAGGCTAATGAATTTTATGAAACAAATTCCAAATCTGTTTACATTATTAAATTTATTTTTTGGATGTTTAGCAATTATAGCAGCATTACAAAGTGGTTTAACAATTATGTATAATACTGGTGGCGAACAACTGGTAGAAATTCCTGAAAGTATTTTTTTAGCAAGTATTTTTATTGCTATTGCTGCAGTAATAGATTTTTTAGATGGCTTTATTGCACGATTGTTTAAAGCAACTTCTGAAATGGGTAAACAATTAGATAGCCTTGCAGATGTAGTAAGTTTTGGTGTTGCTCCTGCCATTATTGTATATCAATTTTTGCGTTTATCTTATGCTCAAAACGAAGATGGTTTAGATGTAAATAATATTTGGTTAATACCTGCATTTATTATTCCATGTGCTGGTGCATTCAGGTTAGCAAGGTTTAATATAGATACTACACAAAATCAATATTTCAAAGGAGTGCCAATACCTGCAATAGGAATTTTAATTGCTTCTTATCCTTTGCTGTATTGGTTTAGCAGCAATTCGTTTTTTATTGATTTATTAAGAAACAAATGGTTTTGGTATGCAATTATTTTGCTGTGCAGTTATTTAATGGTTTCAAATATTCGTTTTTACTCATTAAAATTTAAAGCATTCAATTTTAAAAAAATACTACCACTTTTTATTGTTGTAATAGCAAGTGTAATAGCTGTTTTTTTTGTAGGATGGTTTGCAGTAACAATAGGTTTTTTAGCGTATGTAATAGTATCTTTACTTTTTAAACCTCAAGATTAATTTTTATACAATGATTTTTCAAGTACAAATAAAAGTAATGCCATTAAAAGAATTGTTAGACCCTCAGGGAAAAGCAGTTCAAAACGGTTTAAATAATTTAGGATTAAACAATGTAAATGATGTTCGTGTAGGTAAGCATATTACCCTGCAAATTGAGGCAGCAAACGAACAAGCTGCAATTGCAGTAGCTGATGAAGCAGGAAAAAAACTATTGGCAAATCCGGTTATGGAATATTTCGAAATAGAATTGGTAAATTAATAATTTCTTAAGTTGCTTTCATGCTTTACATTGTACCAACACCAATAGGCAATTTAAAAGATTTTACTTTTCGTGCTGTAGAAGTATTACAAACAGCCGATGTTATTTTATGCGAAGACACCAGAACTTCATCTAAATTATTAGAGCATTATAAAATAAATAAACCACTATCCCCTTACCATAAATTTAATGAACATAAAATAGTAGCCCATATTGTAGAGCAAATGAAAGCAGGAAAAACATTTGCTTTAATTACAGATGCAGGAACTCCAGGAATTAGCGACCCTGCTTTTTTATTGGTAAGAGAAAGTATTAAAGAAAATATTGTAGTAGAATGTTTACCAGGAGCCACAGCATTTGTACCTGCTTTAATAAATAGTGCATTGCCAGCCAACAATTTTGTATTTGAAGGTTTTTTACCACTAAAAAAAGGAAGACAAACCAAACTCAAACAATTAGCACTTGAGCAAAGAACAATTATTATTTACGAAAGCCCCATGCGTTTAATAAAAACATTAGAAGAATTGGCTTTGTACTTAGGTAATGAAAGACAATGTTGTGTAAGCAGAGAACTCACTAAAATGTTTGAAGAAAACAAACGAGGCACCTTAAAAGAAGTAGCAGATTATTTTGTTACAAAAACCATCAAAGGAGAAATTGTTATAGTAATTGCAGGTAGCAATTACAGCTAAAATACAACCTACTAAAATCCCTACACTAAGACCAAATTTTTTAAATTAAAAACGCTGAAATTCAATAAAAAATATTTTTTTTGAATATGAAAGAGGGGGTATATTTGATTGTCGGTAGAAATAATATTAAGCAGCCTAATTTCAAAAGTCAATATAGAACTATGGTAATTAGTTCCACCTATAAAAGTGAAAAAAAATTAAGTAATGACGAGTCAGCAATAATGGATAGACTTCTGTTAGTACTTGTTCAGACATTAGAATAAATTAGCCAAAGGGAAGTTGCTTTTTTTTAAAGCAACTTTCTTCATTATGTACTATAAAAATAAAAGCTATGAAAATTTTATGCATTATCATAATATGTTTTTCTTTATTCATGAGTATGCGTTATACACAGTCAAAGAAATTTATTGCATATTATAAATGCAAACAATATTTGTTGTATGACAGCACCAAAAAGATAAATGTTAGATTTAGTGAGAACGACTCAGGTAGTATAACGCATGAAAACTTCGCTGAAGAGTTTAACAAGAGTTTTATTAGCAATTCTTTTTTTACATTCAGTGCAACAACTCATTCATTTGACAACGACTCTGCTTTGGTGTTATGTGATAATTTTCAGTTTAGCTCTCCTGTTATAAGACCAAGCTTTAACAAAGTCAACTACTTATATAGAAAAGATTCTCTTTTTAAACAAGAAGGCTTTGAATATGTGTTTATTGACAATTGGAAAAATAAACCCATCTTCAAATTTCTAAAGGATTCTGTAATACTCACATCAGAAAGAAAAACAATAATGGGATATGAATGTGTAATTGCAAAATCCGCATTTGACCAAAGTGTACAATACTATATAAGCAATGAGCTACCGAAAACCGTAAATCCTGGTATTATGCTGCAAGGAGCTTTTGGAGCTGTGCTTGGAATACAATCAGAGAAGTATTTAGTTCAATTAGAAATGTTAGAAGCTCAATAAACATTTATCCAAAAGTGCTTCACATAATAATTACGTCTTTGTAAAACATTTACTTTATAGACAGTTGTTGTTCATCATCTACATATTAGAACTAATATTACCAATAGTTTCTAATATGTAGATTTTTCACGACACGTTTATATGTGCAACTAATTTTTTTTTAATTATGACGTAATACTTCTGCCAACAAAAGTATTGCTGCAATTGGGGCTTGACGTTATAAATTTGGCTTATGAATAAAACTCTCTTGCCCTAAAATAGCCTTACCATTATAAGTAACTTAAATTCAGGTTGAGGTAGTAATTAACTTGTAAATAAAAACGACAAAACAAACATTGTTTATTGTTTGCTTTGCTAGACTTATTGGGTGCTATCTTAATGGTAAGTAATATACTAATAGAAACCTCATTTGAAACAAATCTGAGCAATGAAAACCAAAAGTGCTAACTATAGTAGGTTGTTCGTATTGCATACTATAAATAGCTTTGTGTCATTGTAATTGCTCAATGGAAAGAAGAGAAATTTTACTGAAATTTGGAAATCGTGTAAGAGAACTTAGGAAAGGAAAAAATCTTTCCCAAGAAGAATTATCGTATAAAGCTGATTTGCACAGAACCTATATAGGTATGATTGAACGTGCCGAAAAGAATATCACTCTTGCAAACATTGAGAAAATTGCAAATGCTTTAGGAACAAGTATTGACAATTTATTAAAGTTTGACAATGGGAAGTGACGCAAACAGATTACGCAAAATATGGCAAGGTTACGGTGGCAAAAAAGCAGGTAAAGCCGAAAAAGATTTTTTTGACAGTTTTAACGCTCTATTCAACGGAACAGAATACCAAATCAGAAAACATCCAAAAGAATTTAGCAACGTATATGTTGGTGTAAAATTAAGCAAACAAACGCTTAAAGAAATTTACACACCAGACGAACCTATTACTCGGCATGGTGTTATTCCTGATTACGCGATAGATAATACTATAACTAAAAAGACAATTTACATAGAAGTAAAACGCCAAGACGGTTGGGTTGAAGGCAAAAAACGTTCAGACGGACGTGGCAATGCTCATGAAAGGTCTTGCAAATTTTTCACACCAGGACTTTTGAACGTGCTTAGAAAAAAAGGTAAATTAGGTAAAAATGTTCTACCTTTTTGGACAGTTTTTCAAGGCGATATTACCCGTGACCCTTGCAGAGTAAGAGAAGTTACGCTTTGGTACGAAGGTTTTGAAGACCATTACTTTTTTTGGCGTAACTCAAAAATTGCAGACCCATTAGTAGAACACTTTATTGAAAAGATAAAGCCTCTTTTGGACTAAATTCTTCTTCGTATTCTTCCCTAACATCAAGTCCCCAAACATCCCAACCATTAGGTTTATGACGTGCAAACAATTCAATTTTATCTTGAGTAGGAAACATTCGTTCAATAGATTTTAATACTTCTATTGGCTTTTGGCTGTGCTGTCCTCTTGGAACTCTTATCAGTTGTTTTTCTTTTCTCGAACCTCTTGGACTTGGTATTCTTCCTCTTTTGAAAACCAAGCACATTTCGCAATACGACAACGTGTATTGTCCGGGATTATGTACCATTTTGTCCCATACAAAAGCAACTGTTCTAAATTCAAAACCCCAAGCCTTACCAAGCTCTATACCTTGTTCCATGTGTGGACTTGTAACCCACATAAACAGTAAACAATCATCTTTGGCAATTTCCGAAATTGGAATTTTCATCAAATCTTTTGTTTTGACGGTAGGATACTGAAAATTAGCGGCACTGATGAAAATATTTTTTTCCCAATTTCTATTTACATCTTTTTTTCCGCTTTTATCAAACTGCATTTTTCCACCATAATCCCAAGGCGGGTCGCAGTAAATTATGTCATATTTTTTTTCGGGCAAATCAGGATAAAGACTTGGCAAGTCATTCCTAACAGTTCTTCTTTTCTGTTCCGCATCATATATTCTATAACCTGAAACAACTTTATGTTGCCCATTAGACAGAATGTTATTGCCAAATAAATCAGTTTGTTCCATTTCTTGAACGCTAATTATAGTATGCGAATTTAAAGAAAATTTTTAAACTACACAACTTTTTGAAAAACCAATTGAGATAATTTTTCAAACTCTCTTGCCCTAAAATAAATTTACCATTATATGTAACTTATATTTGGGCAAGATTATCAACTAAATTTAGAATGAGATAGTAAAAGAATTTAGTACTACAAACTTGACTGATAAATGAAACACATTCAATTCATAGAAACTATTCTTTATGTAAATGACCAACAGGAAAGCACAAATTTTTATCTAAAATTATTTAGACAAAATCCTGATTTGAATGTACCTGGAATAACTGAATTTAAACTTGCCGAAAACTGCAAATTAGGATTAATGCCTAACAAAGGAATTGCTAAAATACTTTCGAATAAAACACCACATCCTGATATAGGTAATGGAATACCAAGGTGTGAGCTCTATTTTTATGTTGAAAATATTGAATTAGAATTTGAAAATGCAATAAATATTGGAGCAAAATTAATTAGCGAAATTAAAGACCAAGATTGGGGCGATAAAGTTTGCTATTTTGCTGATCTAGATGGGCACATTATTGCATTTGCACAAAAACTAATTAACAAATAACTTTAAAACTTTACTGGCTATTCTCTTAGCTAAAAATTTACAACCTCTATTGTAATAAATTTGAAATGGCTTCAACCAATTCTCTTTTAGTTATTGGTACGCCCATTATTTTGTTATAGCCTTTTGCATCTATAAAAAATTGGTCTCTAATAATTTTTATAAGTTGTCCATTATTAATTTCAGGAATTAAAACAGTTTCAAAATTGTTTAAAATTTCACCAAGATTTTTTGGGAATGGTCTTAAATAGCGTATATGAGCATGGCTAACAGAATGACCTTGTTGCTGTAACTCTAATACAGCACTTTTAATTGCACCATAAGTACTGCCCCAACCAACAACTAAAATTTTTCCTTTTTCAGGTCCGCTATCTAATTTTTGCTCAGGTATATAATCGGCAATTTTATCAACTTTTGCTTGCCTTAGTTTTACCATTATTTCATGATTTTCTGGCTCATAATTTACATTGCCTGTTTTATCTTGTTTTTCTAAACCACCAATTCTATTTTCTAAACCAGCAGTTCCTGGTACAGCCCAAGGTCTTGCTAATTTTTCATCTCGTTTATAAGGCAAAAAACTTTCTTCTCCCTCGTCTAATTGAGTTTTAAACTTTACTTCAATCGTTGGTAAATCTTCAGTTTGAGGAAAACGCCATGGCTCTGCACCGTTAGCAATAAAACCATCACTTAAAAGAATTACAGGTGTCATGTGTTGTACAGCAATTCTTACTGCTTCAAAAGCAGTATCAAAACAATCGCTTGAGGTACTGCTTGCAATTACAGGCATAGGACATTCTCCATTTCTTCCATAATATGCCTGTAATAAATCGCTTTGTTCCGTTTTAGTAGGTAATCCTGTACTTGGTCCTCCACGTTGTACATTACAAATTACTAAAGGAATTTCTAACATTACTGCAAGTCCCATTGCTTCAGTTTTTAAAGCCATGCCAGGTCCTGAAGTTGTTGTAACACCTATATTTCCTCCATAACTTGCACCTATTGCACTTGCAATTCCAGCAATTTCATCTTCTGCCTGAAAAGTTTTTATTCCAAAGTTTTTATGTTTACTTAATTCATGTAAAATATCTGATGCAGGGGTAATAGGATAAGTGCCAACAAAAAGAGGTAAACCACTTTTTACACTTGCTGCAATTAAGCCATAAGCTAAGGCTTGATTACCCATAATGCTTCTATAAACTCCAGCAGGCATTATAGCTTTCTGTACTTTATATCTTGCAGAAAAAGTTTCTGTGGTTTCGCCATAATAATAACCAGCATTTAAAACTTTTAAATTGCTTTCTAAGATGGCTTCATTTTTACCAAATTTTTCTTTTAAAAATGTTATTGTACTATCTAAACTTCTGTTGTACATCCAATACACAAAACCAAGTACAAACATATTTTTACTTCTGTCTTTTTCTTTAGTTCCTAATCCTTGAAAATCTTTTAATGCTTCTCTTGTAAGTTTTGTTACATCAATTTTTATTACTTCGTAATTGTCTAAACTTCCATCTTCTAAAGGGTTTACACCATCTGCATAATTTGCTAAACGTAAGTTTTTGGTATCAAACCCATCAGTATTAGCAATAATTTTTCCACCTTTTTTAAGATTTCTTATATTAACTTTCAAAGCAGCAGCATTCATTGCTACCAATACATCATAAGCATCGCCTGGGGTAAAAACTCTGTTGCTGCTAAAGTGCAACTGAAATCCACTTACTCCTGGTAGTGTTCCAATAGGAGCACGAATTTCAGCAGGAAAATCTGGAAACGTTGCCAAATCAATTCCTAAGAGTGCAGTGTTGTTGGTAAATTGAGAACCTGTTAATTGCATTCCATCACCGCTATCACCTGCAAATTTTATAATTACATCTTGTAGTAATTCTTCTTTTTTATCCATTGCAAATAAATTAAAATGTGAAAGTGCTACAAAGCTATAATGTATTAGTTAAAAGCAGTTAGCTTTTTTACTTTTTAATCTTTTACCTTTGATTTTTTTACTTAAATAGAAAAATTTTTCATCATAAATTAATGCACAACAAATAGTTTTCTATGAGCTCAACAAACAGATTTACAGATAGTGATATTGAAATAAAAAAAGTTTATACTAAAAATAATTTACCTGCTGATATTGAAAATGAATTGCCTGGAAAATTCCCTTATACAAGAGGCGTACAACCAGATATGTATAGAGGAAAGCTTTGGACAATGAGGCAGTATGCAGGTTTTTCTACTGCTGAAGAAAGTAATAAACGTTATCATTATTTATTGTCTCAAGGTGTAATGGGATTAAGCGTTGCCTTTGATTTGCCTACACAAATTGGCTACGATAGTGATCATGCTTTAGCAGAAGGAGAAGTAGGAAAAGTGGGGGTTGCTATTGATAGTATTGAAGATATAGAAATATTATTTGCAGGTATTGAATTAGAAAAAGTTTCAACTTCTATGACAATAAATGCAACAGGGTTTATTCTGCTTGCATTCTATGTGGCTTTAGCTAAAAAACAAGGAGCAGATTTAAAGAAAATTGCAGGCACTATTCAAAACGATATTTTAAAAGAATACGTAGCAAGAGGAACTTATATTTATCCTCCAAAGCCATCCATGCGAATTATTACAGACATTTTTGAATGGTGTAGTAAAGAGTTGCCTATGTGGAATACCATATCTATTTCTGGTTATCATATTAGAGAAGCAGGTAGTACAGCTTTGCAAGAAATTGCTTTTACACTTAGCAATGGTAAGGCTTATGTGAAAGCTGCATTGGATAAGGGTTTAGATATAAATGTGTTTGGTAAAAGATTGTCTTTTTTCTTTAATGCACACAATAATTTGTTTGAAGAAATTGCAAAGTTTAGAGCAGCCAGAAAAATGTGGTCGAAAATTATGAAAGACTTAGGAGCAACTGATGAAAAAGCAATGATGCTTCGTTTTCACACACAAACAGGAGGAGCAACTTTAACAGCACAACAACCACATAATAATATTTGCAGGGTTACAGTTCAAACTTTAGCTGCTGTATTAGGAGGTACACAAAGTTTACATACCAATGGTTATGATGAAGCATTAAGTTTACCTACAGAAGAAGCTGCAAGAATTGCTTTACGTACACAACAAATTGTAGCTTTTGAAAGTGGAGTTGCCGATACTGTAGATCCTTTGGCTGGAAGTTATTTCGTAGAATCGCTAACAAGTGAAATAGAACAAAAGGCTTGGCAACTGATAGAACAAATTGATGCAATGGGAGGCAGTGTTAGTGCTATTGAAGAAGGATTTATGCAAAACGAAATTGCAAAAAGTGCTTACGATTATCAATGTAAAATTGAAAACAATGAAAAAATTATTGTGGGTGTAAATAAATTTACTATTGATAAAGAACAAGCTGTACCTGCTTTTAAAATTGACGATAACATTAGACAAATTCAAGCTCAAAAATTACAAGCCCTAAGAAGCAAACGAGATAATGCAAAAGCTGCTTCATGTATAGCAGCTATAGAAGAGGCTGCAAAAAATAATACTAATTTAATGCCTTTAGTAATTGAGGCTGTTGAAAATTATTGCACCTTAGGAGAAATTGCAGATTGTTTAAGAAAAGTATTTGGAGAGTTTAAATAAATTTCTACACCTTTATTTTACTGACTGCTGTAAACATTTTACACTTCTTTTAAAGCCTTTACAGTTAATTTGCAGCCATGAAATTTTTTGCATCAAAAAAAAGTGTACTTTTTATTGTAAGTATTTTATTGTTGCAAATTGTTGTTGTAGCACAAAGAAGAGTTAGAACTGAAGGTGGCGAAATTCAACAAAGAACAGGTGTAACATACGATAATCAAGGAAGACCAATACCTAATAAACCAAGAGGACAGGGAGACTCTTTACAAAAAAGAGATAAATATGCAGACTCTATCACTATTTTTTATAAGTATTATGACTCCTCTGCTATAAGAATATTAGATTCTAACATCAACGATTTTGCAAAGAAATTCAATCATCCTTTTTATTATCAAAACAATGGTAATTATGGGTCTGCAACACGTTCTTTATTGTTTAATCCACTTTTAAAATCTGGTTTTGATGCAGGGTTTCATCAGTACGATTTGTATGATTACACCATAGAAAATTCAAGATTTTTTCAAACTACAAGACCTTATACAGAACTCTCGTATGTGTTGGCATCAAAGGCTGAACAAACGATAAATGTATTGCATACCCAAAATAAAAAATCAAATTTTAATTTCGCTTTTGAGTATAGATTTATCAATAGTCCTGGTAGTTTTAAAACACAAAATAATAATCATAATAACATTAGGTTTAATGCAGAATATAAAAGCAATAACAGAAAATATGGAGCACTATTTATTATTATTTCAAACAAACATATTTCCTCAGAAAATGGAGGTATAAGAGATGCTTCTATGTTGGATAGTTTATCTTTCAATGACCCTTTTCAATTAGAAACAAGGTTGGGTGCATTTGGTGCTTTTTCTCAAAACCCTTTTAATACAAATATTTCAACAGGAAATAAATATAAAAACAGCACCATTTTATTAAGACAATTTTTTGATATTGGCAAAAAAGATTCTGTTTTTAATACAATAGATTCTGTTTACAATAAAATATTTTACTCAAAGTTTAGATTACAACATACACTCAATATCAG
>JAIXLB010000049.1 GCA_026931905.1 Chitinophagales bacterium | reverse complement strand
ACAACATACACTAAATATCAGTACTTATAATTATGAGTTTATTGATAACAATGTTGCAGATACAAACTATCAAAAGTATTTTGGAATTGTTTTACCCAACAATAGAAATATTCATTTGCAAACAAAATATAATCTTGTAAATAATGAATTAAGCATCATTACTTTTCCTGATAAAAATAACCATGCACAGTTTATAAAATTAGGAGCAGCCCTACAAAATATTAAAACGATTGATACCCTTAATTCTAATAATGATTATAATTTTTATGCAACTGCTGAATATAGAAATAGAACAAGAAATAATATTTGGGATATTGAAGCAAAAGCCAACTTGTATTTATTGGGCTTAAACAATGGCGATTATCAGGCTTTCATAAGTTTGAAAAGGAAATTGAGTAAAAATTACAGTTACTTACAAATAGGGTTTCAAAATGTAAATAGAAATCCATCTGCTATTTTTAGCAACCATTTTTTTATGGTAAAACCAAACACTGTTTCTAAAAAGGAAAATACCATAAAATTGTTTGCTACCTATGAAAATGCTAAACATCATTTATCGCTTTCTGCTAACTATTTTTTAGTAAATAACTATGCCTATTTTGATAGTTTTTTAGTGGCTAAACAAGAAAGTAATATGTTTAATGTACTTCAAATTAGTGCAGAGAAAATGTTTAAACTTTCTAAACGAATTAATTGGTATGCCGAAATTTATGTACAACAACCTACAGCCAATGCTCCTGTAAATCTTCCTTTATTCTTAACAAGAAATAGATTTGCATTTGAAGGTAATTTCTTTACAAATCTATTTCTTTCTACTGGTGTAGAGTTAAAGTATTACAGCAATTACAAGCCTTCTGGCTATTCGCCTTTTACTGGTCAATTCTTTTATCAAAACACTTACTCAGTAGCTAACAGACCTGAGATAAATTTATTTCTGCATTTTAGAATTAAAAGTTTTAAAGCATACGTTCGTTTAGAAAATATGAATTATTTAATTCCAGGAAAAGGGAAATACAATTTCACTTCACAAAATTATGCCTCCAATGGTTTGTGGTTTAGAACAGGTATTTGGTGGAATTTTGTAAACTAAATTTACTTGTAAAACCTAACAACTATAAGGTTGCTAATAAAGCATTAATAGCTTCAAAATTGGGTAAGCCATGTGCATCTTCCAAAACTTCTGCATAACGTACAACTCCAGTTTTATCAATAACAAAAGCAGAACGTTTAGCAATACCATTCATACCTAAAAAAGTTTCATAAAAAGCACCATAAGTTTTAGAAACAGTTTTATTAAAATCGCTCAATAAGGGAAAATTATATTTTTGTTCTTCTTTAAATTTACCCAAAGTAAAAGGCGAATCAACTGAAATACCCAAAACCTGTGCATTTACTTTTTCATACATATTTATATTATCTCTTACACTGCACAACTCAGTAGTACAAACGCCTGTAAAGGCTAATGGAAAAAACAATAACAAAACATTTTTGCCATTAAAATCTGAAAGATTTACTTCTTTTCTTGCAGTATCAACCAATGTGAAAGCAGGTGCTTTTTGACCAATTTCTATACTCATATTTAAAATTTTAAGCAATAAAACTACAACTAAATATTCATTCATTGAAATTATGCACTAACGAAATCAGTAAAATTTTGAATAGTTTATTTTGAGGGTTCTGTTTTATGAAACTACATTTGCTGCAATAGCTCTCAATATTTTTTTAATGAATTTTTTAAATAAATTTACAGATAACTGGACTAAAAATTTTAAAAACATTGTACCGCCCAATGCTCACTTATTTATTGCTGTAAGTGGTGGTATAGATAGTGTAGTACTAACTGATTTAATTGCAAAACTACCATTGAATTTTACCATTTTGCATTGTAATTTTCAATTAAGAGAAGAAGAAAGTAGGAGAGATGAATTGTTTGTACAATCATTAGAAAAAAAGTACAATCAAAAAGTTGTTGTTAAGAGTTTTAATACAAAACAATTTGCTGAAGAAAATAAAATTTCAATTCAACTTGCTGCAAGAGAATTAAGATATAATTGGTTCAACGAAATATTACAAACAAACAAAAAGAATGAGGTACAAAGTTTTTTATTAACTGCACATCATGCAGATGATAATATTGAAACTGTGTTCATGAATATTTGTAGAGGCACTGGTATAAAAGGTTTGCACGGAATTTCTTTAAAACTTAATAATATTTTACGTCCTTTATTATTTGCAAGAAGAACTGAAATAATTGCTTATGCAAAACAAGAAAAAATAGAATGGGTTGAAGATTCAAGCAATAGTTCTATTAAATATGCAAGAAATTTTTTCAGGCATCAAATTATTCCTTTGATAAAAAATATATATACCGAAGCAGATAAAAATATTTTGGAAAATATTGAAAGATGGAAAGAAGTAGAACTAATTTATAACAAGCATATAAATGATGTAAAACAAAAATTATTACTAAAAAAAGGCAATGAAATTCATATTCCTATTTTAAAACTAAAACAACAAACAGCTTTATCTACTTTATTGCTTGAAATAATTACAGCGTTTGGCTTTACTGCTGCTCAACTTACAGATGTTTTACAATTATTAGATGCAAATAGTAGCAAATACATTTCATCTTCTACTCACAGAATAATTAAAAACAGAAAATGGTTGCTCATTGTTCCATTACAAAATACTGATGCTACACATTATATTATTGAGGAGCAAGATTCTTCTGTTAATTTCTCCAATAAGTTGTTACAATTAAAAGTTTTAGATTCGAACAAAATAAATACTGAACCTTCTTTTGCTTGTATAGATTTTAATAAACTTCAATTTCCTTTAATACTTAGAAAATGGCAGCAAGGCGATTATTTTTATCCATTAGGCATGTTGAAAAAGAAAAAACTTACTCGCTTTTTTATTGATTTAAAACTTTCTGCAACTGAAAAAGAAAATATTTGGGTTGTAGAAACTAATAAGAAAATAATTTGGGTTGTTGGTTATAGAATAGATGAAAGATTTAAAGTTCAAAATACAACAAAAACAATGTTGCAAATGACTGTTCAATAGAATAATTTTATATTTTTGCAATTCTTATATATTTTTTAAAGCCTCTTGTAAAACATCGTTGCAAAATGAGATTATTGAAGAAGAATGGAGTAATGCTTTTTTGGGCTTTACTTTTTTTAGATTGTTATTTTATTTTTATTCAGCAAGAGCAATATCATGCTTATATAAAGATTCTATTAATTCCTGTATTATTCTTGTTTATTTTTTTTAATGCAAGAAAAAAAAATTTCACTCGCTCCAAAACATTAATTTATTTAGGTTTAATTTTTTCATGGGTAGGAGATATTTTATTATTGCAAAACGATGAAAGTTTTTTTGTAGCAGGAACCATTGCATTTTTAGCTACACACATTTTTTATTCTATTTTCTTTTATAGAGTGCATTCTATTGGAGGTTCTACCAACAGTTATGAAGTAACTATTATTGCTACAATTATTATTGCTGCATTTGCAATTTTTGCCATAAACTTTTTTAATGAAGATTTGCCATCTTATTTTAAACTTCCTTTTTATATTTATTTAGCAGCAATAGGCATTATGGCTATATTGGCAACAAATATTTATTCTAACAGAGGAAAACAAAGATTAGCAGTACAATATTTTATACCTGGTGCAGCATTATTTATTATATCAGATTTTGTTTTAGCAACGCATAAGTTTGTTTATCTTGATGAAAACTTTTTGGCAGTAATAGTAATGCTCACTTATGGTTATGCTCAATGCTTTTTGGCACAAGGCTTTGCAAAATATTTGAAAGGTTAATTGGTTTAATTTTAAATTTCAGTTTCGCTTACAGGTTTTGAAAATGCTCTTAACCAAATTATTCCAAAAATTATAGAAACAAAAGAGGCAATTAATACAGCAATTTTAGCAGTATTTTGAAATTCTATTTCTTTAAATGCAAGTGCAGCAATAAAAATACTCATTGTAAAACCAATGCCACACAAAATTCCTGCACCTATCATTTGTTTAAAATTGGTATGTTCTGGTAATGCTGCAACTTTAGTTTTTACTGCAATAAAACTAAAAATAAAAATACCTAATGGTTTACCTAAAAACAAACCAATAAAAATTCCAATACTTAAACTATTGGTTAAGGTAGTAGTAAAATTTTCAGGAAAAATAATGGCTGTATTGGCTAAAGCAAATATGGGTAAAATTAAAAAATAAACAGGTGAATGTAATTTCAATTCTAATTTTTCTAAATTATTTATTGGGATAAAAAATGCAGCAATAACTCCTGCAATGCTGGCATGAATACCAGAATTAAACATGCAATACCATAAAAGCAATGCTGCTACTATATACCATAAACCAAATTTTATTTTTAATTTATTAAGCATATAAAACACTATTACAATTACAGCACTTAATACCAAATACAAAACTTTTAATTTAGAACCATAAAAAATAGCAATAATTACAATAGCTCCTAAATCATCAATAATGGCTAAGGCTGTAATGAAAACTTTTAAAGTCAAAGGAACTCGTTTGCCTAATAAAGATGCAATACCTAATGTAAAAGCAATATCAGTAGCTGTAGGAATAGCCCAACCATGTTTGTAAATAGAATTTTTATTACACAAAAGAAATAATAAAGCAGGCATTAACATACCACCCAATGCAGCAAATACAGGTAAAAAAGATTTTTTGAAAGAAGATAATTCGCCAAAACTCAATTCTCTTTTTATTTCCATACCCGCTAAAAAGAAAAAAAACGCCATCAAAAAATCGTTGATGATGATTATTATGGAATTTGGTAAGTTAATGAAACCAATATGCAGATAATGCTCATTGGTATTGCTAAAAGTATTTTCCCAAAATTGAGTATAGACAATATTTACAGACGGAATATTTGCAATAATTAAAGAAAGAAAAGTACAGAACAATAAAATAATTCCAATAGCTCTGCTATCATGTATTATTTCTTTTAATGGGTGCAAAAAAGTATTTCTTATAAAATGTAACATAGTTAAACAAGAAAATTTAAAATCAATTTTCAAGCATTCAAAATAAGTAATAACTTTAATTATGATCCAAAAAAATTTTCAATACAAAAATACTACTATTGCTTATACAGTTATAGGC
>JAIXLB010000015.1 GCA_026931905.1 Chitinophagales bacterium | reverse complement strand
GAGGTAATACCATTATAAACATTAAAAGGATCAGTAGCTTTATCAGTATAAGTATCGTATTGCCAAAAACCTTGAGAACTTGAATAAACTTCCATTAAGGTTTCATTGGTTATTGGAGATTTTAAGTTAATTGGATTAGGAAAACAAAAGAAAACACCTTCTTGACCATTTACTAATTCCAATAAATCACTTGCATGAATAGATTCTGTACCAACACTTCCACCTTGTGTAACAATTTCAATATAATTGTTGCTGGTTTCTCCTTTAAATACTTTATATACTTTTACTTTATTTGAGGTAAAAATCATAGTGTGTGCAGTATTCCAAAAAGAAGTTCTTTCTACCACTTTCCCTTCAATAATTAAGGTAGCGTTTACTGCTTTTTCTTCATTATCTACACGATATAATTGTGCAAATAAATTTGTACAACTAAAAAATATAATAGCTACGAGTAACCCTTTTTTCATAAAAAAATAATTTTGAGACAAATATAATTGATTAAAAACATTACAGGAAAGAAAGCGTGTTAATTAATACTTTATCCCGTTTGTTAATTGATAATGATACAAAGTTTTAGTAATTTGCTGTATATACAGTTATTCCCCTTTTAGCTTAGCTACTAAATCTATATATTGTTGCATAGCGTTTTCTTTGCTTAATCCTTTTAATTTAGCCCAAGCTTCATGTTTAAACTTTGCAACAAAATCAAAAGGGTTAGTTGGTGCAGCTTCATTGTTATCGCCAGATGTAGCTTGTTTATATAAACTGTAAAGCTGCAATAAAATATCATTATCAGGTTTTTGAGTCAGTGTTTTACTGTTTACTACTGCTTGTTCAAATAGTTCTTGTAATGCCATAATTTTTGTTTAGGGATTAAAATATTTACAATAAGTAACAAACATAAGAGTAAATTAAAAATTAATATAGAAAATTTTGTGCAAAACTGTTGGTGTTTACATTGCTGAAAGAAAAATTTATTATGTACTTTTACACACTTAAAAATTTATATTATGAGAAAAGTTTACTTACTCGCTTTTATTGCTATTTGTATGTTGGGCAATTTTAGTTATGGGCAATTGAGTATTACCTCAACTGGTGTTGCATTTACTGAAGATTTTAGTAGTTTGGGAACTTCAGCTTCTGCCACATTACCAACAGGCTTTAAGATAGGAACAGATTGGGCAAGCGGGACAACTACAACAACAGTTGCTTATGGTACAACAGGAACTGGGGTCGTAACTAGTACGTCTCCAGGAGGTGCAATAAATTGGGCAAATGGTATTACTGGCACTTCAACTGAAAGAGGATTGGGCTTTCTTAGTACGGGTAGTTATTCTAGTCCACGTTCAATAATTCTTGCATTTACAAATAATACAGGGCAAACTATTACTTCTTTAGATATATCTTTCGATTATGAAAAATATAGATCAGGCAGTAGAGCTTTTAATTGGACTTTTTTCCATGGTTATAGTTCAGCTCCATCAATATCAGAAACAAATGGGGATCAAGCTTATACAGCGGATGCTAATAATACTGTTGTAAGTAATCCACCTACTACAATAAATAAAAGTTTTACTATTTCAAGTCTTTCAATTTCAAGTGGAGCAAGCTATTATTTACGTTGGACTTATACAGGAGTTGGTGGAAGTTCAAATGCTCAGGGCTTAGCAATAGATAATTTTAGTATTAAAGCAATAGGTAGCGGAGGTGGTGGAGATCCAGCTACTCAATTAATTATTTTTAATGCCCCTACAACAGGTATTCCAAATGTTTCATTAAGTACTTTTTCTGTAAAAGCAATAGCAGCAGATGGTATAAGTGTAGATCCTGCTTATAGTACAGATATTACAATTAGTAAAGCATCTGGTCCAGGAAATTTAACTGGTACACTTATAAAAACTCCATCTGGTGGTGTAGTAAGTTTTAATGATTTAAAATTTGATGCAGCAGGTACTTATACTTTAACTGCTTCATCAGGTTCATTAACCCAGGCAACCACTGCATCTATAACAGTTGCAGATGCTACTGTAAATACTGACCATTTTAGGTCTAATGTTTTAAGTGGCAACTGGAGTAATGCAGCATCTTGGCAAAGCAGTCATGATAGCACTGCATGGATAACTGCTACTTTAGCACCAGATAATAATGCAGCTTCTATTGTAGTTCAAGATACGCATGAAATAAATGTAGATGCTTCTGTAAGTGCAGGAAATCTAATTGTAGAAGGTATTGTAAATATCTTGGCAACAAAAACATTTACTATTGTTAATGATGGCGATGCTGCTTCAAAAGATTTAATTATTGCAAATGGAGGAACAGTTTTAAATCAAGGTACATTAACTATTGGTAGCGGAGCAACTTGGCAAGTAAATGATAATGGTTCTTTTATTCAAAATACAACTTCTGGAATTTCTACACCATTAAATAGTGCCACTTTAACTGATGGTTCAAACTTTATTTACAGAGGTAGCTCTACTTTAGCCATTACGCCTTCCATCTCTGGTAAAACTTATGGTAATTTATCTCTTATAAGCGAATCTGGCATTTGGAGAACAAGTGGATCGGGAGCTGGTGTATTTACTATTAAAGGTAATTTATCTATTGGTACAGATGTACGTTGGAACTTAAATGGCTATACAGGTACATTAACTTTTAATGGTAGTGCTGCACAAGATTTTAATGCAGGAGATAGTGCAATTACTTTAAATAATATTACTCTAAACAATGCATTAGGGTTAAATGTACATGGCTCAGGTGCGAAATTGAATATCGCTAATACACTAAATGTTCAAGATGGTACTTTAACAACAGGCGGTATTGTCGTTTTAAAATCAGATGCAACAAGAACAGCACGTTTAGCCCCTATTACTACAGGAGTTATAAGTGGTAATGTAACTGTAGAACGTTTTATACCAGCTAAAGCAAGCAGAGCATGGAGCTTATTAAGTAGTCCTGTAACACAAAGCTTACAAAATAGCTGGCAGCAACAAATACATTTTACAGGAGCAGGTACAGGAGGCACAGTTTGCCCAACACTAACTGCACATACCAATGGTTTTGATGCAACAGCAACCAATGCACCAAGTGCTTATACTTATGATGCATCGCAAGCACAAGGCAGTCGTTGGCAAGTTGTAACCAATACCAATGCAACCAATGTAGGACAAGGAACTGGATTTAGAGTAAATGTACGCGGACCAAGAAGTTTAGGTTGCGATTTATTGAATGGTGTAAATAATGCACCAAGTGCAGCTACATTAAGTGCAACAGGTACATTGAGTAATTCAGATAAAAACCTTGGTACATTTAGCATTACTTATCCTAATGTTGGTATAAATAACTGGGTAATGATAGGTAATCCTTATCCAAGTGCAATAAGCTTTAGTGCTTTTCAAACATTGAACAATACTATCATAAATAATAGCTATTCAATTTATATTCCAACGAATCCTTCAGGAATTTATAGCTATTGGGATGGTGTTTCATTTACTGGTGGTACTGGTTATGACGATTTTAAAGGAAATATTTTAGCAAGTGGACAAGCATTTTTCGTTCAATCATCCATTATTAATGATTTGAATTTAAGTTTCGATGAAACTCAAAAATTAACTGAAACTAATGTTGGTTACTTTCGTACTAATACTATCAACGAAAAAGTAAAAGTAAGTTATGGCACCATGGATAATAAGATAGATGAAATAGTAGTACGCTATGCCAATGATGCAACAGTAAGCAATACAGCAATAAGCAAAATGGATATACCAAGTATGAATAGTGGTACTTATATAACCAGCTTAAAAGGCAATAAACCAATGGTAGTACAAACCAGAGCATTAAATACATTAAGTACCGATGAAGTATGGTTGAACATTGGAGCAACCCAAAGTGGCAACTATACATTCAATTTCAGCGATTACGAAAACTTTGCAGGAACAGAAATCTACTTAGTAGATCATTTAGCAAAAACAACACAAAACATCAAAGAAAACCCTACGTATGTATTTAGTGTAGATGTAAACAATGCAGCAACCAAAGGTTCAGAAAGATTTAGTTTAGTATTCAACAGAAATGCACAGCCATCAGTTGTTTACAACACTATCAAAATGTATCCCAACCCTGCTAACAAACAAGTAACCTTCTTATTACCACAAAGTGCCGATATTAGTTACAACATAAAAGTAACAGATATGGCAGGTAAAATAGTGTTACAACACAAGGCAGCAGGAGGTACAGAACAAATGAGTATTGATAAACTAACAACAGGCACATACATTGTAGAAATAATAGACAGCAAAGGCAATAGAACAACAGAAAAATTGATTAAGAATTAAGAAAATAATGTCATCCTGAGCCCCCATTTTTGTCATTCTGAGCGAAGCGAAGGATCTGCTGAATATCAGTACCAAAGCTTAAACAGATTCTTCGCTTCGCTCAGAATGACAATGCTCTTTGTTTCGCTTCGTTCAACTTGACATTGCTTTTTCAAGTATATGCTTACTATTAATTGAGTTTTTTATTCAAACTTGAAACTTGCTCTTGTAAATTATTTACAATTCCTGCTAATTGATTTAACTCCCATCGTTGAACTGTATTTGCTTTTTGTAAAATATACACAGCTTTCCAAACCTCTAAAACATCTTCAGTATTTATATTATATGGTTCATAAATAGGGTTATCGCTTATTAATGTTAAAGTGTTTTTGGGTTTTATATTTCTCAACAATCTTTTATATACAATACCATCATGTTTACTTAATAACACATAAGTATTGGTATTTTTTACTTCTTCCATTCGTTCTACTTTTTCGCCTACAATAACACTACCACTTGGTGTAGGCATCATACTATCGCCAACAATTTCAAAAGCTCTATACTCACCACTGGTAAGCATTGGTAAAGTAAAAGTATTTAGTTCATCTAAAAAATCAGGATCTGCATAACCATTTAAGTAACCAGCAGCTGCTTTAAATGGAACAAAATGAATAATGCCATTAGAAGATACAGAAGATTTTAATTTTCTTCTATGTTCTAAATAATTTTCAGAAGAGTTTTCTTGCGAAAAATCTTTTAACAATAACTCATCTAAACTTAATTTAAACTCTGTTGCAACTACTTCCAAAACTTCTAATTTAGGCTCAGCACGTTCTTCTTCATAAGCACCCAATAAAGAACGTTTAATATTTAACTTGTTAGCAAATTCTTCTTGCGTTAAGTTTTTTAATTTGCGTAAATAACGAAGGTTTTTTCCAGCGTAACTCATATACAAAATTTTATTTGAATGCAATATACTAATATTTTTAGTATTACAAAATAATATTTTTAGCGTTTCTCTAATGAATAAAAATGAGTGCTTTTTAT
>JAIXLB010000099.1:41964-44963 GCA_026931905.1 Chitinophagales bacterium | reverse complement strand
ATCCCACTCTTGTAAGGTGTAAGAAGGGCTAAAGCCTCCAAAAATATTTTTACTTATTTTTTTTTCAGGAGTATACACAAAAACAGGTCCTCTGAAAAAACTTTTTAATAACCATTTTTGAAATTTATAAGTAAGCGATTGATTGCTTTCATTTTTCCAAGCACCTGTATAAGTTGCAAAAACTTTTTTTTGTTTGAAATAAAAATAGAAAAATCCAGGTATGTTTAGGTTATTAGGAAAACGCTGATAAACAATATCAGTTTGTTTATCCACTTGTCTAAAAGCCTTTAACCACTTAGGTATGGTTAATAAAAGTTTTACTTTTTCTTTAAACCCACTACCTCCTCTATTGGGTAATTGTATAAAAGAAAATTTTGGGTTGGTGTATGTAGAGTAAGATTTTTTTTCATTGAATTGAACAAAGGGGCTACAAATAATTACTTCATCAAAATAATTAGCAAGTGCATCTAATTGTCTTAATAAAATATGGTTTTCTGTTGCTACTTCTCCTGTTGGTAGCACAAAATGTATATTATCTGAAACAATTCCTAAACGCATTTATGCTTTATTGTTTTGCAACCTTTTTATAAATGTTTACTAAATTTTGGTAATAAGCTTCTTCTGAAAATTCTTTATCAAGAATGGATTTCATTTTATTAGAATAAGATTCGTCTCTTCCATTTTTTTCTAAAAAGAAAATTTTATTTTTCCAGCTTTCAATATTAAAATGTGGTTCAATAAATTCTGGAATTTTTTCTTTCACAATTTTAACTACATCGCCAGTTTCATAAGTTACAAATGGCAGCCTTGCAAATAAATATTCAATTAAAACCAAAGGTCCTGTTTCTGCTTTTGATGTATGAATGGCTAAAGAATAATTTTTCATTACTGCATATAAATCAGTAATTCCATGTATCATTTTTACTCTACTCTGTAATTGATTTTTATTGATTTCTTGAACAACTTCGTTATAATAATTTTCATCTGCTGTATTTCCATAAATATCCAAAGTATAATTTTCAGGTAAAATTTTGATGAGATGAATAGCAAAAAAATGATTTTTTATAGCGTTTAAATTCCCAACCATCATCAGTTTTCCTGCAATATTATTTTCATACACAACTGTATGTTGAGGAGGGTAAACAGTATTTTTTAAATAAAATGATTTTGAACTTGCTACAAATTTATTCTCAACAACCCACTTACTCTTTGCTTCATGTACAGCTACATAAGCATCAATTTTTTTAAATAAATATTTTGTAAAAAAATCTAAATTATAATTTGGTCCATGTTCATGAAATACAACTTTAGGTTTGTTGATATTCAATAAAAATTTTACCAACATAAAGTACCTTAAATTATACCTTGAATGTACATGAACAATATCTGCATTTTTAGTTAATGATTTTAATTTTTTCCAAGCTTTATAATCAAATTTTGACTTACGCTGTAAATAATTAATTTTAATATTGCTATTAATTTGTTCATCTAAATTAGAATGTCCTAAAAACAATACTACAGATACATCGCACCCATTTTTATATAATAGATTAGCAATAAAAACAAGCATTTTTTCAGCACCTCCTGTTTTTAATTGATCGTTTAATAAAACAATTTTCATTAATTAGTTTTAGAAAAAATTAGAGCCATTCTATTTTATTTCCTGCTGCTAATTTTTTATTAGCTAATGCTAAAGACTTTTTAAATTGAATGAAAAGAAGTGGGAATTTTAAAACAGAAAGAAATACACTTATTGCAAGTCGGGAGCTTTTGCTTTTGTTTTTATAGGAAATATTGGAAAGCATAATGCCTAAGTAAATGGCATTAAGATATAGATGCTTGGGATAATATTTTTTGTATAAATAAATAACGCTTGGTACGGGTTTAGGAGCAAATAATTTTTTGGGTCTAAAACCATCCCAATGACCAATTTCTCTTAAACCTCCACTGCTTACTTTTAAGTGAACCCTTTTGGCATAAGGGTTTGAAATACTTTTCAAACCATTTATGTAAGCTCTTATTCCAAACTCACCATCTCCCATTCTTTCTTTATTAAACTGCAAATCGAACAATCCTATTTTTTGAAACACTTCTCGTTTTACCAAAGCATTGCCACTATCAAATTGATCTGCCCAACGAAAATGATGATAGTTTTTAGGAATTTTACCTCCAATAACTGATAAAGAAATTCCTGCAGAAATATCTGCATTGAAAAAATTTAAAGTTTTGATATGTTGTTCTATCCAATCTGGTTCAACCCTTGAGTCATCATCAAAAAATAGTAAATAATCTGCTTTACTTTTTTTAACAGCATTGTTTCTGGCAGTCCATAATAATTTTTCTTGTTGATGAATTGCTTGAATATTCAGTTTAAACTTTTTATAAAATGCTTCATTAAAATTTTCAGATTGATCTACAACAATTACATCAAAATTTTTCCATGTTTGCTTTTCTAAATCAAGCATTACATCTTCTAAATATTCATACCTGTTTAAAGTAGGAATGATAACAGAAACTAAAGGTTGTTGTTGTATTAATTCAGCATTAAAATTTGTATAACTACTCCAATCATTTACTTCATTGTACAAATTAATTTTCTCCGTTTTTAAATTTGTAATAAATGCACTTAACTCTTTAAAAGGGTTACGAAAAGAGAATAGCCTTCTTATCAAAGTCAATAAACACCAGTGTTTACCCCAATATTTAGCAATAAACCTATACTCATCTTTTAATGAAGGTTTTGGCAGATTAACTATTTTTTGAACAACATCAGTATTTGCTGTAATTAAAAACCCTTTATTCCAAGCTCTAAAACCAATATCTGCATTTTTAGCACTTTCTGTTTCAAAATTATTATCAACATCAAAAATTACTTGCTGAGGCAATGGCAACCATTGAGGATGATAATAACAAGAAGTAAATTCATTGGCTTTTGGAATAACATTAAAATACCAAGAAGGTTGTGTATATTTTATAAAACTAAAAATCAAAAAAATATT
>JAIXLB010000099.1:0-41954 GCA_026931905.1 Chitinophagales bacterium | reverse complement strand
GCACCTTCAACAGAACTAATTTGGATAGCTAGTAAATCAAAAAAATATTATTTTAAAATCTTTTTAATAAAAATTAATTCAGCAATTTTTTGTACTCCTCTTGAAAAACATTTAACTGTCTTTCTAAAGTATAAGCATTTAAAATTTTTTGCCTTGCAGCTTTGCTTATACTTTCCATTTTATCTTTATTGGTAATTAAATATTCTAATTGAGATGCAATTGAATCAACATCATACAAAGGAGCAATAAAGCCATCTTTAGCATTATCAATTACTTCATCTACACCACCACATTTTGTAGTAACAACAGGCAATTCCATAGCCATTGCTTCTAACACCACATTTGGTATTCCTTCATATACACTTGTAAGTAAGAAAATGTTTGCATTGCTTATATATTCATTTACCTCATTTTTATTTTTTTTGCCTAACAACACTACATTTTTTTGTAACTGTAAAGTATGAATATGAAAAATAATTTCTTCTAACTGTGTCCCATCGCCAATAATATTCCAAACAATATTGTAGCCTTTGTCTATTAATTTTTTTATGGCAAGTAACCCAAAAATATAGCCTTTTTGAAAAGTAAATCTTCCAATAGAGAGTATAGTTACCACTGTATTATTTGTACTTTTTTTCTTAGGCGAAAAGAATGAAGCATCAATGGCAGGTCGGTTTACAAATATTTTTTCTGGATTGTTGCAATAAGGTAAAATGGTTTGTTTCATATCTTCACTTACACAATGTACAGCACTAATTACTTGCAACGTTTTTTCTAATTGAATGGCACGTTCAGGTTCTGATAATAGTTTTACTTTTTCTGCAGAACCTCTACAACTCATAACAGTCTTAGGTTTTATGTTAGGAAGCAAATCTAAAAAGCTAACAGCTAATCCAGAAAATTCAAAATGTACAATATCAAAATTGTTATTGTTGAATAATTTTAATACAATATTTGCTCTTATATTTTTATAAAACTTGGTTTTATTGAAATGTAAACTTGATATAAAAGCGAATGGATTTTTAAGAGCATAATCTATTATCTGAGTAGTATTTACAGGTATTGCAGCATTTTTAATTGCTATATTTTTACTGGATTTGAATTGATACAGTTGCATCAATTCTTTACTACCCGAAGGAATTAATCTTACAACAGTAACATGATTACCTGCATTAGCTAATGCAACAACTTTATTGATAATAAATGTTTCGCTATTGGTAGGAAAATTATTTACAACTATTGCTATTTTCAAAATAAAAAATATTTAAGCTTTTTTAAACCTTATGTAAGTAAAAAAGGAAATTATCTAATACTTATTATAGTGATGATTGTACCAATTAACAAACGAATAAGTTGCCCACAATAACCATGTATGGTCTTGTTCTTTAGATAAGTGTTGTTTGAAAATTTTTTCAAGCCCTTTAGAATTAAAAAATGATTCTATATTATTGGGCATGGAAAATATTTTTTCTTGCACATCTTTAGTTATTGCTTCTCTTAACCATTGACCCATTGGAATATCAAATCCTTTTTTAGGCTTAAAAACCAATGCAGGATTGGTTTTTTGGGCTAATAAGTTTTTCAAATTAAGTTTTCCTACTTTTCCATTTATACATTCAGTGTAATTAATGGAGTTGCTATAATCAAGCATATCATTATCTAACAATGGCACTCTTACTTCTAAGCTATGATACATGCTTGCTCTATCTACCTTTATTAAAATTCGTTGTAAATGCAAATCCATTTCTAATTTTCTTATAGCATTCATTACAGATAGGTTGTTATGAATATTTATATTACTGTTTTGTGTTTGCTTTAAAAAAAATGGAGTAGGGTAATTATAATTTTGAAGAATTTTTTTTGCATTAGCAGCAGAGCCAGCAATAAATAAACGTTGATAATAAAACTCTACAATGTCTTTAACTTGTAAATGACGTTTACTAATTGTTTTTGATTTTGTACTTATACGTTCTTGTACAAACTGTAATAATTTTGTTGAAGTAGATTGTTTTAAAAAATGGTTTGTATGCAATACATTATAATTTCGAGGATAACCCCAAAATAATTCATCGCCTCCATCTCCACTTAACGCAACAGTAACTTGCTTTCTTGCAAACTCCGAAATTAATAATGTGGGAATTGAAGAAAAATCTGCAAAAGGTTCATTAAATGCTTTACTGTTGTCCTCAATAGCTTTTATAAGTTGAGCAGGTTGCACATGCCTATTAAAATGTTCAGTATTAAAATAGTTGGCAAATTCTTTGGCTTCATTGCTTTCATCTAAATGTTTATCATCTACACCAATGGTAAATGATTTTATTGTAGTATTTTTTGATGCAGATGCAGTAACTAAAGTACTATCAACACCACCACTCATAAAAGTACCAACAGGTACATCGCTTACTAATTGTTGTTTAACACACTTATCTATTATTTGTTCTAAATTAAAATTGCTCGTTTCAGAAAGCTCAACAGGATATTGATAGTATTTTTTTTGTTCGCAATTATTATTTTTAATTTTTAAATAATGCCCATGTGGCAATAAAAATGTTTCTGCAATTAAACCTTCGCCTTCTGCTACATAACCAAAAGAAAAGTAAGAATTAACAGCACTATTTAAGAAACTGTTATTCTTAAAATAAGGATGGTTGATAACATGATTGTATTGCGAACTATAAACAAGTCCGTTTGCATTTAATCCATAATACAAAGGCTTTATGCCTACTCTATCTCTTGCTAACAAAAGGGTTTTCTCTTGTTTATCGAAAAAGGCAAAAGCAAAAATTCCATTTATTTTAGGTAAAATATTTTCTCCCCACTTTATCAAAGAATATAAAAGCACTTCGGTATCAGAACTTGATCTAAATTTTATTCCATCTTTTATTAAATTAGGAGTAAAATCATTGGTATTGTACAACTCTCCATTAAATGTAATTACATATCTACCACAGGCAGAATGCATAGGTTGATTGCCATGTTCTGTTAAATCTCTAATTGCAAGTCGTACAAAAGCTGTTGAATAATTTTCATTATTTGTCCAAATTCCATTGGAGTCTGGACCTCTATGGTGCATTGTTTTTATGCACCATTGCAAATAATGCAAATCATCTGTTGAGTTATTTTTAAAATGAATTAAGCCAGCAATTCCACACATAAACAGTAATTATATTAGCAGGTATTTTTTATTTAATTCAGTTATTTTTTCTAATAATTCTTCATCAATCATCATTTCTTCATTTTTATTTATTGGGGGTGTCATCATTAAATGATACCTGATATTAATTGATTTAGAAATTTGGTAAAATGAAGATGTTTGATTAAAGTTTCTACCTATTGGATAAATTTCATACACAATTACATCAGGTTTGCAATAGGTAAGATTTGTTAAACCTGCACCATGTGGTGCAATAATTAATTTAGCATTATTAAACAAAGCTACTTGCTGATGAAAAGGAAGTAATTCTAAAAAAACAATTTTTAAATTGAGAGTAGGAAAATGGTTTAACAACAAATCTTCATTAACTAAATTTCTTGAACCTACTTTTCTTCTACTGATTATAAAATTTTCTGGTAACTGTTCATCCAAATTATTTTTAGAAATATTTTTCTCAGCCAATTTACTTAATGTTTGAAAAATATAGGCTGGATAAGCATAATATCTTTGTGTGTTTTGATTTCTAACAACTGGATAACTTATTTGAATACAGTTTTTTACCCAACTTATTTTTTTATCAGTATATCTATGTATTTTATCTTGTGGCCATTTAATAATTTGTGTTAAAGATTCTTCAACAAATTTTGGAGCATCGTGGTTAATTAAAATTGTATAGTTTTCTTTAAGGTTTGGAAATTTTTCATCCAGTAAAGCAATTCTTGTTAATGATTCTGTAGTCCAATGAAAATAATTATTACTAAGCCTATTCATTAAAGGAATAACATTAATCAATTCATCTTTAGGCTTTGTAATGGTATTTATTACAAGTAGTTTGGCAATTTTAAGTTTATTCAAATATTCACGCTGAAAAAAAGTGGACTCTAATAAAACAGTATTTTTTTTGTGTAAAATAACTCCTTTGTCTATTAGTATAGCTTTATCAAAATTGTAAAACCAAACATCTGGTTGTTTAATTTCATTTTCCAAAACATGTAACCAATCGGGAACAAATTTTTTATTAAAATGATAATTTATACCTTTTAAAGTATAACTAAAAGATGCTTTAAGCATTTGAACATTATACTTCTTTAAAACATTTTTATTACGCCAATCCTCAACTGGAAAAAGGTTACAAATGAAATTATTGAGTTTGATATATTGTTTATAAAAAAAGAGCTTCATATTTTTTTAAGCAATACGCCAGATACTTTAAAATAAATACCCAAATGATAAGCAAAAATTTCTCTTTTACCCCATAAAGGAAATTTAGATTTTTTTTCTCTATAATACGATTTGTCTTTTATAGAAATAATTGTTTTGTCTATTACTTCAATTTTTTGTGGTGTAAATAACTGTATAATTTCATCAGGAGTTGGTCTAAAACCATTATCAATGGGGTCGTAATGAATTTTATATTTATATGGTACAGTTAATAAAATATAACCTCCTTCGGCTGTAATTTTCATTAAATTATTTACAACCAATGGTATATCTAAAACATGCTCCAACATATTAGTACATATTGTAAGTGCATATTCGTTTTTTAAATTATTGCCAAAATTTTCTTGTGTTAAATCGCCTACAATATCTACACCATTATCATTCTTAAAATCAATATGTATCACATTCCACCCATCATTTTCTAAAACCTCAATTATATTTTTTTGAATATGTGGTTGATATACTTTTCTAAACTCTTCGCTTGATGAGCCTAAATTTCCTACTTTATTATTGGAGGGATAAGGTTTAATTTTTTTAAGAACAGATTTTATCCATTCAGATTCTTCTATGAACATTATTAAATTTTTTTATTGCGTTAATATAAGTGTTTCTAAATTTTTCTGTTACTGCTTCCCACGAAAAATTTTCTTTTGTTTTGTTGTAACCATTTATGCCCATTTCATTTCTTAACTCTTTGCTTTCTGCTAAAATTAAAATTTTTTCTTTTAAACTATTTATATCATTAGGCTGCATTAATAAACCATCTTTTCCTTCTGTAATTACTGATTTTATTGCACCAATAGCTGTACCAATAACAGGTTTTTTACAACTCCATGCTTCTAAAAACACAATACCAAAAGATTCGTTTAAAGAAGGCAAAACAAACATGTCTAAAGCATAATATAAATTAACTTTTTCATTTGCTTGCAAATTAAATTGCCAAAATATTCTTTGTTGAAATTTTTTATCTAAAGTAGATAATTTAGTTTGAAGTGTAATTGCATATTCTGATTTAAAACCAGCTAACACTAAAACTAATTTATTATTTTTTTGATAAGCTTCTATAAAAGCGTTCACTAAAATTTCAATGCTTTTTGCTTTTTCTAATCTACCAAAATAACCTACCAATACATCATCATCTTCTAAATTTAATTTTTTTCTAAAAAAATTTCTATCACCGTTTGCAAAAGCTTCTACATCTGTTGCAACCCCTGTTATTACAATTATTTCTTCAGGAATACCCAATTGTACTAATCTGTTTTTTTCGTATTCTGTGTTACATAAATAATATTCAGAAGCCTTAATTGCAGCCAATGTTTCTTTTGAAATATGATGCTCCGTATCTGAATCTCTAAAATGAAAAGCACCTTGATAAACAAATGGTTTTGGATTTTTTAATTGATGCCTTTTTAATGGATAAGACATATAAGTAAAACCTGAAGGGCTTGCAGAAATAATATCAGCATCTGAATTGTAAATGGCTTTTTGCAAAGAAGAAGATATAGGACCTGCAATACATTTGTTTAAATAATTAGAGTTTATGCCAAACTTTGCTATTATTTTATTAATAAACATTATTGGCTTTAAATGTATTCTTAAAAATGAAAAACGCTTAACAAAAACACCATTAATATTTTCTTCTTTAGGAGTTATTGCTGAAAAGTTTTTGCTGTGAGAACCAAATAAAGAATCTATTGTATAAACTTCTACTTCATCATTGTATTGCTTTACACATCTTTCTGATATTCCTTTGTAAAGCAGTTGTGTGCCTCCTATTGATGGTTCATAATTGTTTACAACATGCAAAATTTTCATGAACGATTAATTTACTACTGAATTTTTAAGCACCTCTACTACTCTATTGGTACAATTTCCATCAGTATATGTAATAATTTCTTCCAACACTTGTTTACATTTTTCTATCATTGATGTGTCGTTGCTTAACCCTTTATTAATCCAATCAATCATTTCTTGTTGAGAGTTAGCAATACTTACTCCATTAATATTCATGATAGGTGCAAAATGCTCTTGATAATACATTGCTTTCAATAGTTTAGATTCTTTTACTCCTCTATAATCAAATGCTGGTGCTATTTGTGGTTTTGCAAAAGCACTACCATCTATACTCATGGTACTACATAAATTAATGTGTACATCAGTATAAAATAATGTTGAGCAAAGTTTTTTAATGTCCAACAATGTAATATTCGTGTGCAATAAATTTTGTACTCCTGTCCATGAAGAATCAAAAACTACATTGTTGCTTTCACCAACCACATCTTTCCATCTTTGCATAACATCTACAGGATGGCATCTAAACAAAATAATTGAGTTGCTATCTATACTACCAGTATCTATTGCTTGTGATATTTTTTTTAAATATTGTGGCTCGTTTGGAAAAAGAGATTTAGGACCACCAGCATAAAGAATAATTTTTTTAGTACTATCTTTTATACCCACAAGTTTCATCCATTCTTCTTTAGATAATAAGTTTTGCGAATCGAAATAAAAATCGAATTGTGGTGCACCTACAATAAATATTTTTTCTTTGTTGATGGAAGGATAAATTCTTATTAACTCATTAAAATTATACTTATTCCAAACCATGTAAATATCATATTCTACAGGTATCCAACCTCGTTTTGTAATGTTATCAAAAGACAAAATAGAGGTAATCATTTTCTTGCCTAAATTTTTGCATGCACGAAGTAATAAATCTTCTTGAGCATGAAAAGGAGTTACAGTAAAAACTGTATCTACATTAAGTTGGTTTACCCATTTTTCAATAGCATTGTAATTGGTATCGGTAGTTAGTAATTTTTTTTCTTGAGCAAATATTTTTGCAGTAGTACCTGGTAAATATAACTTAGTAATATTATACCATTTTCTTGCCTTGGTTATTATGTTGTGCTTTAAACTATTGTATTGACTCAAATATTTATTTTGATATTTTCTTGTTGCACTTTTTAGTTTAAAATGTACAAACCAATAGTCTATTTTTTTTCTTATATCTACATATAAATTTCCTTTTTTTGTTTCTGGAGCAATGTGTACTTCATAGCCTGCTTGTTTCAGCTCATCTATTAAATCTTCCTGATTCCATGTTAATACAATAACAGGCTGTGCAAATTTTCTTACTTCATCCAACAATCCTGTTCGTATGATATATCTTATAGAAAAACTGAAAGAAATGGTTATTAAAATTCTTGGTTTATTGTGCATATTAATCGTCAATTCACTTTCCATTTATGATAAATAATCATTCCATTCATCATATCTGAATTTATTTTTCCAGTGTTAAAAAAATCGCCTGTTTCAACTTCAAAAGAAAAAATATTTTCTAAATAAAAAGTAAGTTCTTGATCGTATTTTAAAGCAATATCAATAGAATACAAACCACTTAATAAAGGTAGTTTTGGAATAACACAAGTTATGTTACCCGTATTTTTTAACTGCATAATACCTTGATAAGAATTTCTTGATAAACAGGTAAATAATATTTGCTCTAAATTATTTTTTATATGAATAATTACAACTGGATTTATTGCTACTTCTTTGGCTTCGTAACTGATTTTTAGTTGAAAATCTCTACCACTTTCTGCTATTTGAATGTTGTTATTGTTTTCATCTAACATTTCAATATCAGTAACAACAAAATTTTTATTGCCTTTTGCTTGAGAGAAATCTTTATTATTTTGCGATGCAATACTTGCTGCATTTTGTAAATAATAATTTACTACATCATTAGCACTACCTTCAAAAACAATGCTTCCATGCTGCAATAAAATAGCTCTGGTGCATAAATTTTTCACAGCAGCCATATCGTGGCTTACAAACAATACAGTTCTCCCTTCTTTACCTGCCACATCTTGCATTTTTCCTAAGCATTTTTTTTGAAACTCTGCATCACCTACTGCTAATACTTCATCTATAATTAAAATTTCAGGGTCTAAATGTGCAGCAACTGCAAAAGCTAAACGAACTTTCATACCACTGCTGTAACGCTTTACAGGTGTTTCAATAAATTTTTCTATACCCGAAAATTCTACAATACTTTCGTATCTTTCTTCAATTTCTTTTTTGGTTAAGCCTAAAATAGTTCCATTCAAAAAAATATTTTCTCTGCCTGTTAATTCAGGATTAAAACCTGTACCAACTTCTAATAAACTTGCAACTCTTCCTACTAATTCAATTCTTCCTTCTGTTGGTTCTGTAATTCTTGAAAGCATTTTTAGCAAAGTACTTTTACCTGCTCCGTTTTTGCCAATTATTCCTAAAACTTCTCCTTTTTTTACTTCAAAAGATATATTTCTATTTGCCCAAAAAACATCTTTACCTGTTGCTTCGGAAGAAACATTTTTTAGTGATTTAATTTTTCTAAAATTTTTAACAGGCGAAAGAATTGCCTTTAAAATTGCAGTAGATAAATTTTTTTCTTTTTCTTCTACAACGCCTATTCTGTAAGCTTTTCCTAAATCAGTTACTTTAACTGCTATGTTATTATCATTATGCAACATCGGCAAAATGTTTTTCCATTTTTTTAAAATAAAATGCACCGCTTATAAAAATAAATAATGCAGATGCTCCACTAATTAATACAAGTGTCCAAGGGAAATCTGCATTTTGTACAAAGCTGCTTCTAAAGCCTTCTATGCCTCCCACCATTGGATAAAGAGCATATAACTCATACACTGTGTTGCCCAATTTTTCTTTTACTTTTAATGCAGGAAATGCAACAGGTGCAGCATATAAAAGTAAAGGCAATAAAAAATTTACAGCAAATCTAAAATCTCTATATTGTAATACCAATGAGGATAGCCAAATACCAAGTCCTGCAGAAGAAAGTATAATTATTAATAGAGGAAGTAAAAATAAATACCAATTACTACCAGGTGTATATTGATAATAACCCATTACCAAAACAAGGATAATGAGTGAAATAAAAAAATCTACCAGCTTAGAAAAAATAGGCACCATAGGAATAATTAATCTGGGAAAATACACTTTGGTAAAAACACCTGCTGTATTAACTAAACTATTAGATGAAGCAGAAAATGTAGATGAAAAATAATTCCATGGAATAATTGCCAAACAAGAAAAAACAGGATAAGGCAGCCCATCAATACCTGTTTTTATACCTGCAATAGTTCCAAATACTACACTAAAAACTACTACCTGAAAGAATGGATTTAAGATTGCCCAAAGAAAACCCAATACTGTTTGTTTGTACATTACTGTAACATCTCTTAACACCATATAATAAAACAAATCTTTGTACCTTATCAATTCTTTAAAATTGAAAAGGAAAGTTTTATTTTTTGCATCAACAACTGTTACAATTCTTGAATCTGACATGCTGAATAATTATCTAAAAATCTGAAAATATTTTTTGTTTAGGTGTATTCCAAAGTTCTTTGCTTGCAATAATCTGGTAAAATTTTTCATCACTTTTTCCATCACCAAATAAATGACGAGGTGTTACTTTTTTTAATTTTGCTTCCTGTATAGCATTAATGATTGATGTGCTGTTGTAAGTTGTATTAATGATATCAGGATTAGAGGTTCTTCCATTTTGTCTTGTACCAACATTTACAGTTGGAATGCCATAGTAAGGAGCTTCTCTTATTCCTGCACTTGAATTACCAATAATAAATTGGGCGTTTTTTAGCAGCACTAAAAAGGCTTCGAACCTTACAGAAGGAAAAATTCTGAATTTATTATTTTGCTCTACTCTTTTTATTTTGTTTAAAATAAATTCACTGCCTTTATCATTGTTGGGGTAAATAATTATGTAATTCAAATTACTTTCTTCCAATGCTTTAATGTATTCATTAGCATATTCATCCATAGTATCATACTCTGTTGTTACAGGATGAAACATAGATACAGCATATTTTTCAAAATTAATTTCATAATTATTTTTTACCTCATCTATAGTTGGTAAATCTTCAGAAAGCATTGCGTCCATATCTGGCGAACCAATGATGTAAATGCTTTCAGCGTTTTCGCCCATTTGGATTAATCTTTTTTTTGCTTCTTCGTTTGCAACCAAATGTATATGGCTTAGTTTAGAAACTGCATGACGAATTAATTCATCTACTGTACCACTTACTTCTCCTCCTTCAATGTGTGCAACTAAAATATTATTTAAAGCAGCAACAGTTGCACCAGCTAATGCTTCAATTCTATCGCCATGAATAATGATTAAATCGGGTTGAACAAGATGAATATAATTGGCAAAACCTTCAATGGTTCTGCTTAAAGTAATATCCATCATTGAAGATGCATCGTGGTTGATAAATTTGAAAATATTTTTGTACCCACATTTTTCAATTTCTTTTACCGTGTAGCCATATTTTTTATCCATGTGCATACCTGTTGCAAACAAATGCACTTCAAAATTTTTGTTTGAAATCTCTATCAACGATTTTAGTTTGCCAAAATCTGCTCTTGTGCCAGTAAGAAAAACTATTTTTTTATTCATGTTTTATTTGATGTAGAGCTACTCTAATATCATTAATTAGTTTTGATGTTCTTTCATCTCGAAATTTATATAAAATATGGTTTGGCGAATCATAAAGACTATCAAAACCATACAAATAAGTTTCTGGATTATTTATAAACTTTAGTGGTTGTAATTTTTCTGCTATTTTTTTTGCAACATTATCATTATAAAAATACCTTGAATACACAGGATAAGCATGCAGGTAAATTGCATTTTTGGAATTGCAGAATTGTTCAAAACTTTTAATTAAGTTAATAAAATTTTTATCTGGATAAATTTCATTTTTATTTTCATAAACACTTAAATCGTATTGTTTATTATGCTTAAAAGTATCTGCATAAGAACTTTCATTTTTATGACCCATATAATCGCCCCATTTATTGTATTGAAAACGTCCAAAAGTTATTTTATTTTTTTCGTAAGTGAAAAATGTTTTCACATTCTCGTTTATAATATCACCTAAATAAATGGGTAATTGAAGCCATTGCATAGCATTAAAAAATTTTATGTTTCGGTAGTCTATAATTGCAAGGCTATAAATTCCTGCATCGCCATTGGTAATTTTTCCATCATAAGTATAATACTCTGGAATGCCAATAATAATATCACCAGCTTTTATAGCATGTTTTACTTGTTGATAGTAGAAACTCATTCCCATACCAGCATTAATAGCCATATCTACAACAGGCATATTGAATGAGTCTTCAATCATTTGAGAGTTGATGCCATAACAAACATTAGAACCACCAATAAGTACTATTTTATTTTTAGCTATAGAATCTAATCTATTATTTTTATCTATTACAACTCCTCTACCTTTTTTACTAAGTTTGTTTAACGCAAGTTGTCCTGTACCTAATGCAACTAAAGTAGATATGCCTAAAAATAGCCCAATGAAGATTATTATTTTTTTTATAAAAATTTGCATAGTCTAAAATCTGAAATAAATAAATTCTTGTTCTCCCGAAAAATTAGCATAAATACAAACAGCTACAAATAAATAAATGACATACCTAAACCATTTTGGAAATTTTGCAGCAAAATCAGATAAAGCACATTCATTGTTACGACCTACCCAATCTACTAAAAGCATTATTGAAATAAATGGCAAACATCTTATTAATCCAAAATTATGAAAGCCTTTAAAGTTTGTCATGCCTTTTAAAAATGCAAAAGCATGTTCTATTGAATCTGCTCTAAAGAAAACCCACGCAATTAAAGCTAAAATAAAAGTACCTATCATAAATGATAGCTCTTTGAAAGATGGCAAACTTCTATTAAAAGCAACTGTATCGGCAAATGATTTATGTTTATTAATAATTACCAAGGGTACATAATAAATTGCATGTAAAGCCCCCCAAACAATAAATGTCCAATTAGCACCATGCCAAAATCCACTAACTAAAAAAACCACAGCTGTATTTCGTATTGTAATAGCTTTAGAAGATCTTGAGCCACCTAAAGGAATATAAACATAATCTCTAAACCATGATGAAAGTGAAATATGCCATCTTCTCCAAAACTCTGCTATGCTTCTTGAAAAATAGGGGTACATGAAATTTATTTTCAACTCAAAACCTAAAATTTTACCTAAGCCTCTTGCTATATCTGTATAACCACTAAAATCGCCATAAATTTGAAATGAAAAAAATACAGCTCCCATTATTAAATTAAATCCATCATGCTGGGTATAATTATTAAACGCATTATTAGCAAAAATGGCACAAGTATCTGCAACTACAACTTTTTTAAATAAACCCCATAAAATCAACTGCATTCCTTTTACACTTTGTGTGTAATTAAACACACGCTTCTTATAATATTGAGGCAACATATTTGCTGCTCGTTCTATTGGACCAGCTACTAATTGAGGAAAGAAACTTATAAATGCAGCATAAGCAAAAATATCTTTTGTGCCTTTTAATTTTTTATTATAAACTTCAATGGTATAGCTTAAAGATTGAAAAGTATAAAAAGATATGCCTACTGGTAAAATTAAATTTAGCGTTACAAAATCTACTTGCCAACCAAATGAATGAGCTAAACTTTCAAATGAATCTGAAAAGAAATTGAAGTATTTAAAGAACATAAGTAAGCCTATATTAAAGGCAATACTTAATACAATTAATAATTTTCGTTTGCTTTTATTTTCAATTATTTCAAGAAAATAACCAACACAAAAATCTACTATTAAACTTAGCCAAAGTAATAATAAGAAACGCCAATCCCACCATCCATAAAATACAAAACTTGCTATTGCAATAAAGGCATTTTGCAGCTTAATAGATTTATTAAATACAAACCAATACAGAAAGAAAAAAACTATCCAGAATAATACAAAAACCCAAGAATTAAAAAGCATACACTATTTTTCTATAAATGAATATTGTAATTGCATATCATTATCAATATTTACTAACGCTTTTTTGCCTAAAACATTATTATATTCTTCTGCTAAAATGCCACCTTTACCAGGACGTTTTACCCAAATATTTTCTTTAGTAAAAATTTCTCCTGCTTTTATAGGTTTAATGGTGCAAATTGTTGCAAAAGCAAAATCTATTGTTACTTGTTCTTCAGCAGCAGGACCTTTTTCTCCTCCACGTTGTAAAGCAATAATTTTACTACCCTCTATTAACTCTTTTGCAGCTTGTATATCCATACTGCAAATAATATCTGGACCTGGTCTATCCATTGTATCAGTAAAATGCCTTTCTAAAATACTTGCACCCAATGCAACTGCACCCAAACAAGCATGATTAGTTAATGTATGGTCGCTTAAACCTACTACTGCATCAGGAAAATTTTTCTGAATTTCAGTCATAGATCCTAAACGCACTAAATGGTTTGGAGTTGGATATAAATTGGTTGTATGTAATAAAGCATAAGGCACATGGTATTTTTTAAAAATGGCAACAGCTTTTGTAATACTTTCAATCGTATTCATTCCTGTACTTAAAATAATGGGTTTGCCAAATGATGCAATATGCTCTAACAAAGGATAATTATTGCACTCGCCACTACCAATTTTATAAGCAGGAATATTCCATTTATGTAATCTATCGGCAGCAGCACGGCTAAAAGGTGTAGAAATAAAAATCATGCCTTTGCTTTCTACATAATTTTTCATTTCTAATTCTTCTTCTTCGTTGAGGCTGCAACGTTTCATAATTTCATAAATGCTTACAGTGGCATTGCCAGGAATTGTATTTTTTGCAGCACTGCTCATTTCATCTTCTACAATATGTGTTTGATGTTTTACAATTTCAATTCCTGCTGCTTTAGCTGCATCAACCATTTGCTTGGCAGTTTCTAAATTACCTTCGTGGTTAATGCCAATTTCTGCTATTACCAATGGCTCATAATCGTAACCAATTTTTCTGCCTGCTATTTCAAAAAAGGGATTCATTAGAAATTTTGAATTTTAAATGATGAATGATAATTTTTTGTGTTTAGATTTTATTACCATGCTGTCCATCCGCCATCAATAATTAAATTATGCCCTACTACGTGGCTGCTTGCATCGCTTGCTAAATAAACAATTCCACCACGTAATTCTTCTTTCTCACTCATTCTACCAATAGGATTTAATTGTTTAAAACGTTCTAAAAATAATCCTTGATGATTATTAAAAATACCGCCTGGTGTAAGTGCATTTACTCGAACGCCTTTACTTGCCCATAAGGTTGCTACATATTTTGTTAATGCCACTACACCATGTTTACTTACACTATATGCTACTGGTTGAGAAATGCCTGTACCTGGATAAATATTATGATTAGGGCTTACTACACCATACAATGATGCAATATTTATGATGCTGCCTTTGCCTTGTGCCAACATTTGTTTGCCTATGGTTTGACAACCTAAAAAAGTGCCTGTAAGGTTTACATTCATAATAGCATTCCAATCTTCTAAAGGAAAATTTTCGAAGCTTGCATCAAAATTGGCACTCTTGCTTTGGTTGGTAAACCCTGCATTGTTTATTAAAATATCTACACTTCCAAATTCTTTCAAAACCTCTGACAATAAGGCTTCCCAGCTTTCTTTTTTGGTAACATCACAAAATTTTGCTACAGCATTGATACCTTGTTTTTGTAAAATATCTACTGCAGATTTACATTTCTCCAAATTAAAATCGGCTAAAACAACTTTAGCACCATAGTTGCTTAAAGCAATAGCATGTTCACTTGCTAAAAGTCCTGCACCACCTGTAATGATGGCTACTCTATTGGTTAAATCGAAAAGGTTTATACTCATTTCTTATTCATTAAAAATTCAACAATTTTAAAATCAATTTCTGTATCAATGTCCACTGCTCTTTCTCTTGGTATGGGATAAATTTTGCATTTTGCTTTGCTCCAATGTTCGTAATTATATAATGCAGCTTTTTTTACAACATAAGCAGCAGGAGTAAGGCTATAAACTTCAGGTGCATCTTGTCTGCGAACAATGGGTTTATCACTTTTTTTTACAATTTCTGCAAAACCATTGGGTAATATTTCCATCATATTAAAATATGGATTTCGCTCAGGTTCGTAGCCTGTAATTACTACGTCAACAGTATTATCGTCTAATGCTTTTTGAATTGCTCCATTTATATCAGTACTATTTTTTAAAGGAACTGTTACATCCATATCTACTAAATAATCTACAGTTACGCCAAACATTTTTTCATAGCTTTCTATAGCATGAATAAATACAGGCCATTTGCTTGCAGTATCAGAAGCTAAATCATTAGGTCGCATAAAAGGTACTTTTGCACCATATTGTTTTGCAGTTTCAGCTATTTCATTTGAATCTGTAGAAATAATTACATCATTTATAAGAGATGTATGTAAAGCTGTTTCAATAGTGTAAGCTATTAATGGTTTACCATTCAGTAATTTTATATTTTTTCCTGGAACGCCTTTACTGCCTCCTCTACAACAAATTGTACCTAATATAAACATGCTAAAATTTTATGCTGGATGAAATTCATCTAACTTAACAAAAACGTTATTTTCTGAAGAATATTTTGCAGCTAAAACCATTTTAAGACTTGCAAGCCCATTTGAAAAATTTGTAGTAAGTGCATTATGCTTTTGCGAAAGAAAATCTTTCATAATATTTATAAACCTTTCGTTTCGTTCAAAGCCTGTATAGCTAAACTCATACTCCAATTTATCTTTTAATATCCAACTAACTTTTGATTGTACTAAATCCCACTTAATGCTTCCCTCACTTCCTGTAATTAAGCAATTACGCACTAATTTTTGTTGTAAATAATCTAAATGAATTGTTCCTAAAATACCGTTTTCAAAATGCAACAACACTTCTGCAATATCTTCTGTTTCTATTTTTAAAGAGCCTGAATTTTTATACATTGCTGCAATGGTATTTGCATTGCCAAAAAGCCAATACAAATAATCAAACTCATGCACTAAATCGAGCATTACACCACCACCTGTTTCTTTTTTAGCACTCATGCCTTTTGAATAATCTTCATAAGGTCGCCAATCGGGTAAATACTGTCCTACTTGAGCATTTACAGAAACAATGTTGCCAATTATTTTTTCTTCTATTAATGATTTTACTTTTTGTAAACCTACATCGTAGTGCATATCGAAGCCTACAAAAATATTTGCATTAGGGTAGTTGGTAACGATTGTTTGAATATCATTGAAATTATTGCTAACAGGTTTTTCTAAATATATATGCTCAATGTTTGCATGTAAACATTGTTGTAAAGTGTAAATATGTTGTGCAGTTGGCACACAAATTATAGCAGAGGAAAATTGTTGCTTTTGTACTGCTTCTTGAATGGTTGCAAAAACAGATAAATGTTTGTACTCTTCTGGCAAAACTTTTTTACTGCTAACAATAGCAATATTTGTATAGCCTAAAGAAAAGATATTGTTTAAATGCCTTTTACCTATTGAACCTAAACCAATTAATAAAATTTGCATGAAACTATGAAGTAGGTATTAAATAAGCAGCAGGAAATTCTACTACCATTATTTGCCCTAATGATTGTAACTCAACATACACTTTCTTCTTACCACCACGAACTACTTTTCCAGTATTATTCATAAATACGCCATGACTAACTTTTACTTTTGTTTCTGGCTGAAAACCTTCTGAAGCTATGATAGAAATTTTAGCTTCATCTTCTGCTAAATATCTTTTAATTAAATCAACTTCTTCATTACTAATAATAGCAGGCTTTTTTAAATAATGTACAAAATTTAGTACACCTTCTGTTCTTAAAATCTCTACCCTTTCACTTTCATTAGTATGCACAAAAACATAAGACTTAAACAAAGGATCTTCAATAATTTTTTTTCTATCGCTCCATTGTCGTTGAATTTTTTGAACAGGACACCAACTCTTAATATTTTTTCTCAATAACTGTGCATCAACCTTTTTTTCCCAACGAGGTTTTGTATAGAGAACGTACCAATTATTTTCTTTACTTAACATATTACAAATTTACACAGCTCCGCCAACTCACTCACATTTTTACTCAAACGTGTTTGAGGCTTATTTTATTTTATTTATAATTTACTTAACCCTTTTTAAAAATTCCTAATAACCTACTCATAAATCCTTCTTTTTTATTTTGCACATAATAACCATAGCCATAACCATAGCCATAACCATAGCCATAACCATAACCATAACCATAGCCATAACCATAGCCATAGCCATAGCCACTTCCTTCATTTTTAATACCATTAATTATCAGTCCCATATTTCTAAACTTCTTTTCTCTATAAAGTTTATCAACAAATGGAATTTCTGCTTTGAAGGAGTATTTATGTCTTAAAATAAATAGGCTTAAATCAACAAATTTTTCTAATAATAAAGCATCTGTAACTAAGCCTACCGGAGCAGTGTCTATAATAATATAATCAAATCTTAAAGCAAGAAGTTCAAATAATTTTGTTGTTCTTTGACTTAATAAAAGCTCAGCAGGATTTGGTGGAATAGGACCAGAGCTTATAACAAATAAATTTTCTCTATCAGGTACTGCTTGAATAATTTCATCAATATCCATGTCTTTAATAATAAAATTGGATAACCCTGCATCATTTGGTAATTCTAAGTATTTACTAAGCTTAGGTTTTCTTAAATCAAATTCCAGAATAACTGTTTTAGCTCCTGTAATAGCTAAACTACTTGCCAAGTTTAACGATACAAAACTTTTTCCTTCTCCACTCATAAACGAGGTTACCAAAAGAGTTTTTAAAGATTTATCTGGCAACATGTATTGCAAGTTGGTACGAATAAGCCTAAATTGTTCGGCTATTGGGCTTCTGCTTTTACTTTCAATTACTACATTTTTCTTTTCTTTTTCGTATGATAATTCTCCTAAAATAGGAATAGCAGTTGCAGCTTCAATTTCTTTTCTATCTTGTATTTTAGTATTAAAGAAATCTTTTAAAACGATAATTAATATAGGAATTAAAATGCCAAACAAAATGGCTACACTTCTTGCAGTAGAAGCACTGGGGCTTTTGGCACCATAGTTTTGTGCATAATCTACTATTCTCGTATTGTTGATATTTGATGCTAAGGATAATTCTGACTCTTCTTTTTTCTTTAAAAGATCTTTATACATTTCCTGTTTTACAATTCTATCTCTTTCTAAACGCATTTCTATTCTTTGCTTTTCAGGAATACTTTGTAGTTTGCTTTCCAACATGCTGTAACTGCTTTCATAATTTTGCAGTTGTGTTTGATTGGCAATTCTTATATTTCTAATAGCTCTTAAAATATTTTGTCTTATATCTTTAATACTTTCTACTAAGTTGAGTAAATGTATATCTGTGGGTTTGCTTATTAGTTCTAATTTTTGTTTTGCAAAAACGGTTGTATTATGTGTTTCTATTAGTTTTAATAATACTTCATCTGTTTGTCCAAATGTTGGTGGAATAATATCATTTGTATTTCTAAAGTTGGTAATGTAAGATTCCAAATGATCCAACATAGCATTTTGAGTTACTAATATTTTTTTGTTCTTATCTAAGCCTGTATATTCTTGGAAAAAAGTGCTACCAGCTTCAACGAAAGAAGGAACTTTGTTTTCACGTTTAAACTGTTCAATTTTTATTTCTATGCTATCTAAATCTTTGGTTATTTTATCAAGTTTATCGTTTAAAAATTGAATTGTTTTTTTGGTAACAATGTTTTTATCATCTAAACCTGCATTATCATAAACTTCCATTAGCTTATTAACAATATCAATACCTCGTTCAGGAATTTCTTCATTCATTGCTATTTCAAGTACACCACCATTTTCTGTAGGGCGTGTAATTGTAATTTTAGATTTTAAAGCATTTACTTCTGCATCTTTAGAATTTACAGTAAGTTGGTAACCATTTGGATTAATTTTTATTAAAGGATTTCTTTCTAAAATAATTTTTCCATAAACTATTTCTACGGTGTCGCCATAAGTGTATTTTTTTTGTCCTTCTGAACCTGAGATTACAAAGTTTTCTCTTGTAATATTTAAATGATAGCTTGCTGGTTTTACATTTTCAAATTCTTCTGTAACTATAATTCGAAATGGCATTGTTTTGCCATACAATTCTGAAGTTGTTACTCTCCCTTCTTGTCGTAATTTTAATTGAAGTTTTAGGGAATCTACCACTCTTTCTGTTAGTGTATAAGATTCTAAAATTTTAATTTGGTTGGGTACATCAATATTACCTGGTAATATACCTAATTCCTGTAAAGATTTGTAGTTGGATTGGTCTTCATCTTTGATTAATAAATTACCACTAACACGAAATAATTTAGGGGTATAACGTAAATATAGGTTGGCTGCAAAAATGCTAATAGCTAAGCAAATAATTACCCAAGGAAGAATGCCAATTAATTTATAAATAAGCTTTTTAGCATCAAGTTGGTTTATACTTGATGATTGTTGTGGTACAACCTCTTGCTCATTTCCTTGAATAGGGTAACTCATTTATACGCTATAAATATTATTTTCTTAACACTAAATAAATAACTGTTATTAAACTACTTAAAATACCAATTAAACTTGCCGTTCTGGCAATATTTTCACTTTGTTTTTTAGTAGAGAAATCGCTCTCAACCAATATCACATCATTTCTTTTTATATAATAGAATGGCGATGTAAACAAAGATTTTTGGTTTAGGTTTATGTTTCCAATTTCTCTGTGTCCACTACTATCTCTTATAATTCTTACTGCATTTCTTTTTGCATAAATTGTTAAATCGCCTGCATAACCTAATGCTTCTAAAATGGAAATTTTTTCGTTGGGAGTTGAGTAAACTGATGGTGTACGAACTTCTCCTAAAACTGTAAATCTTAAATTGGTAAAACGCACAACAACCGATGGTGCAACCAACTCTTTTTCTAAGAGTGTTACAAGGTTATTTTTAAATTGTTCTAATGTTAATCCTGCTGCTTTAATTTTTCCAATTTTATATATTTCAATATTTCCTTCTCTATCAACTAAATAGTTTGGTGATGAAGTAGCAGTAACACCTCCAGAGCCCATTGGTGCAAAGCCAGCTCCTTTTGTATTAAAATCATTTGTAGTTTCTGGGTTGCTACCAGATATTTTTATCTCTAAAATATCATCTGCTTGTATAGTACTTATGGGAGCTTCTAAATAAGGCAATGCAATTCTTGCTGAATCTGGAACATCATTTAGTATTACAAGATTTCTTGTATTGGAGCATGATGTTGTTAATAATACAATAGCAGTAAATACCGCTATTACATGTGTTGATTGCAAGCAACAGCAATGAATAGATTTTGGCATAGAAATCAATGGGTTAATAAACTTTTCAAAGTTACCCTTTCACATTACTTATAGTATTAGTAATAATCCACACAATGTGGATATATTAACTTGCAGAAAAATTTAAAAATTTTTCTTACATATTACCTGATTGTATAAAATAAAAAACGCTTCAAAAAATTTGAAGCGTTGTACAAAAATATTTTACTAAAAAATTAGTTGTTGCTAAAAGTGTAATTTATTTTTTTGTTGATTAAATCAATAAGAAAACTGGTTGTTGTTTGTATGTACATATCGCCTTTAATATTTTTCAACCATGCTTGGTATCTTTCTCCTTTTGCTTTATCTGTATTTGAAAAATATTTAGCCTCATCTGGTTTTGCAACAGTTATATTCATATCTTGTTTTAGCTTAGAGAGTGTAGCTATTTGAGCAACTGTGCTTTTAATAGATTTTTGAAATTCTTTGTATTTATTCAAATCTAAAGACACTGGTTTCTTAGTGTTTTTAGCTAACCATAAGGCATCGTTATGAATTATATTTAAGGTTGAATTTCCCTCTACTTTCTTTTTATCTTCTGCAATTACTTTATCTAATTCTGTTGCAGCAGTTTTATCTATATTGTAATTTGCTTTTTGAATTTCATCCCAAGGTAGGGCATCTTTGTTGTCTTTTTCTCTAAACTCTAAATACTCATAAGTATCATGTAAAACAATATCAGGTTCTACTCCTTTAAGTTGAGTTGAGCCACCATTTATACGATAAAATTTTTGAAATGTTAATTTCACTGCTCCAAACTCTGTGCTACCAGTGCTATAATCAATTACATTGCCTAATGGAATATTTCTTTGTACTGTGCCTTTACCATAGGTAGAGGAATTGGTGCCAATAATAATTCCACGCTTATAATCTTGTATTGCTGCTGCAAAAATTTCAGAAGCAGATGCACTAAACCCATTTACCATAACAACTAATGGACCTGTATAAAGTACAGAAGGATTTTCATCATTTAGTACAGAAACCTTACCTGCTTTATCTTTTACTTGAACTACTGGACCATCTTGTATAAACAAGCCTACCATTTGTACAACTTCGTACAAAGAGCCACCTCCATTGCTTCTTAAATCAAGAATAATTCCTTCTACATTTTCTGCTTTTAATTTTATGAGTTCATTAGCCACATCTTCTGAACATCTTGCACCATTGGCTCTTTCAAAATCTGCATAAAAATCGGGCAAATAAATATAGCCCATTTTTTTTCCATTTTCATGAATAACGGCACTTCTTACATACGATTCATCTTGAATAATTTCATCACGAATTAAGGATACAACCTTTACGGTTCCATTCTGTTTTTTTATGGTTAATCTTACTTCTGTTCCTTTATTACCTCTAATTAATTTTACAGCATCAGTAACTTCGTAACCTGTAATATCTACTGCATCTTCATTACCTTGAGCAACTTTTACTATTATATCATTTGGTTCAATTTCGCCACTACGCCAAGCAGGATAACCAGCAATTACAGATGCAATTTTAATTATCCCATCTTGTTCTTGTAGTTGTGCTCCAATACCATAAAAACGTCCACTCATGCTTTCATCAAAAGCTCTTTTTTCTACAGGAGGAAAATAATCTGTATGAGGATCTACGGTATTAGTAATTACATTAACATAAGTGTTGAATAACTTGTCAAAAGAATAAGATACTTTTATTTTTTGAAATGTTTTATCCATAATACCCATTACTCTATCCCTTGCTAATTGTTCTAATTGTGCATCTGTTTTATAGGCTGTATCTGTTGAAGAAAGTTTATCTCTTTGTGATAATAAATCCACATAACGTTCTAATGTTAGGTATTTTATTTTTTTTCGCCAACGATCTTTTTTATTTGTTTCATCTTTAGCAAAATCAAGTGTTTTAAAATCTGTTATATAATCTTCATCTTTTGAAAAGTCAAAAGGATTAGCTAAAATATTTTTATAAATAGCAACCGTTTCATTAATTCTTTGTTCATAAACACTACTAATGCTTGGAACAATTTTTAAATCTGCTCCATGAATTTCATCATCTACATAATTCTCATACTTTTTAAACCCATCAATATCCGATTGAATAAAAATATTTTTTTCATTATCCAAAGCATCTAAAAAATCTTTAAAAACTTGTTTAGAAAACTTATCGTCAATTTTGGGTGAACTGTAATGTTGTTTTTCTATTAAAACGCCAATAGAAACCAATAGTTTTTTCTTTTGACTCAATGTATCATCACTCTTACCATTTAAAATATTGTTATTGGCAAATGCGAAAAATAAAATACCAAATGTTAATGCTACAAGCACTATAATACCTTTTCTACTCTTCATAAATTGAATAAATTTTTGCATAATAATTGCCCAAATGTAATGTTTTTTGAAAGTAACCTATTACCAATTACACCTATTAACAGAAGTTTTTGTAGTGCAATATTAAAAATCATTTTTGCAGAATAGTAAATTCAATTACTTTTGCACTCCTCAATAAATGGAGGGCATAGCTCAGTTGGTTAGAGTGACAGTTTGTGGCACTGTAGGTCGTGGGTTCGAAACCCATTGCCCTCCCTTAAATTTTTTAAAGCCTTGTAAAAAAATAATTACAAGGCTTCTTATTTTAATACATAATTTATGAATTATTACGGACTTGTTTTAATACCAATTATTTCTGCTTTAATAGGCTGGTTTACCAATTGGATTGCTATAAAAATGTTATTTCACCCTAAAATTCCGATAAAAATAGTAGGTATTACTTTTCAAGGAATTTTCCCTAAAAAACAAAAGCAGTTTGCCGAAAATTTAGGAAAAGTGGTAAGCAATGAACTTCTCTCATTTAAAGAAATTGAAGAAAAAATTTCCAACCCAAATAATGTACAAAAAATAATGCCTCTGGTAGAAGAGCACATTGACAATTTTTTGAGAGTAAAGCTTACACAGCAAATGCCTATGATAAGCATATTTATTGGCAATAAAACTATTGAACAACTAAAAACTGTATTTATAACTGAGTTGCAAGAACTATTCCCAAAAGTAATGAGTAACTACATGGGAAAATTGCAAAACGATTTAGACTTAGAAAAAATTGTAACCGAAAAAGTAAACAATTTTTCATCGGATAAATTGGAAGATATTTTAAATAGCATTATGAAAAAAGAATTAAAATTTGTTGAAATTTTAGGTGGTATTTTAGGCTTTATTATTGGTATTTTTCAAGTACTCATTACTTTGATTATTTAATAATATTCTAACAAATTTTCATAGCCTAAAAATATACATTTGCCAATTCAAAAATTATATTTCATCCTTTCACATTACATAAATTACCACTTATACTTTATAACATAAAACCATCCACTTTAAAATTCAAATTTGCATCATTAAACAATTTAATAAACATTTTATGAGGTACATATATTTAGTTTTCATTCTCGCATTATTGCAATTTAATAGCATAGCACAATATACACCAGGTAGTGGAGGAAGACAAGGAGGACAAATGGGAGGAAATATTGGGCATTTCTATGGAAAATTTGTTGATTCTAAAACCAATAAACCTATTGATGCTGTTGCAGTACAGCTTGTAGCAAATGTATTAGACTCTGCAACTAAACAAATGAGCGAAGTAGTAGTAAAAATGATGATTGCACCTGCAAATGGTAATTTTAGTTTTGAAGAACTAAATATTATGCAATCCTATAAACTAAAAGCAACTGTAATTGGATATAAACCCTACGAAAAAACTTTAAAATTTAGTAAGCCTTCGAAAAATGGTGGGGGTGCTGATGGTGGAGGAATGGGAGCAAATTATGACATTGATTTAGGTAATATTAAATTAGAAGAAGATGCATCTGACCTTGGAAATGTTACAGTAACTGCTACAAAACAAATGTTTGAAATGGGTATTGACCGAAAAGTTTTTAATGTAGATAAAAACATTGTAAGTACAGGGCAAACAGCTACTGAAGTTATGAAAACTATTCCATCGCTTTCGGTAGATATTGATGGAAATGTACAATTAAGAAATGCTACTCCTCAAATTTTTATTGATGGCAGACCTACTACTTTAACGCTTGACCAAATACCTGCTGATATTATTGAAAAGGTTGAAATTATTACAAACCCTTCTGCAAAATTTGATGCAAGTGGTGGCAATGCAGGTATAATAAACATTGTATTGAAAAAAAATAAAAGAACAGGCTATAACGGAGGCTTAAGATTAGGAATTGATTCAAGAGCAAGGTTAAATACAGGCATAGATTTTAATTATCGTGAAGGGAAAATAAATTTCTCTGGAAGTGCTTCTTTTAATCAAAGAAAATCTAAAGGCAACAACTTCGCTAATACTGATTTTTCTGCAACACCTCCAAGTACACCAGCATACTCTGTGCTTTCTAATAGCGATAATACCATGAACGGTTTTTTTGGTTTCTTCCGTGTTGGTTTAGATTATTTTTTAAACAATAGAAATACCATTTCAGTGTCAACAAATTTTAATAGAGGAAAATTTGATAATGAAGCTATCCAAAATGTTGATACCAGTATAACCAATAGTTTATTTTCAACTTCTAATAGAGATACTAAATCTGGTTTTAATTTTAAAAACTTTGGTGGGCAATTAAGCTACAAACACAATTTTGCTCAAAATGGTCATAGTATTTCTGCAGATATTAACTACAACTCAAGTAACAGCAATAATTTATCAGAAATAAATACTACTGTTTTTGATAATGCACATACTCAAAAATATCCTTTATTACAACAAAAAAGCGATGGAGAAGGTTACAATAAATTCTTTACAATTCAATCAGACTATGAAAATAAACTTACAGATAATACTAAGTTAGAACTGGGTGTAAGAGCAGCTATAAGAGATTTTGGAACAAAAAATTTACAATATATAAATGACAATACAAGTGGTGCAGGATTTGTATTAAGTAATGCTGCAAGTAGCAGGTATAAATTTAATGACCAAGTTTATGCAGCTTATGCTACTTATAGTTTTAAATATAAAAAATTTAGTTTTCAATTAGGGTTTAGAGCAGAAAGTTCTAATTATACAGGTACATTAATGACACTTGGAGGTGTTGACTCCAGTACGTTTAAGGTAAATTACGATATAAGTTTATTCCCAAGTGCATTTGTTACTTATAAATTAAGCGATAAAGAAGATATTCAATTAAATTATTCAAGACGAGTAAACAGACCAGGGTTTTATCAATTACTCCCAACTTATGATTTTACAGACCCTCAAAACCCATCTGTTGGTAATCCTGGGTTACAACCAGAGTTTACAAACTCTTTCGAATTATCTTACAACAACAGTTATACAAAAGGAGCAAACTTTTTAGCAACAGCTTATTTTAAACAAAGCACTAATTTAATTACACGCTACATTTTTAAAGACATTAATAGAAATATAAAAAATGGCATTATTCCAAGTGATAGTTTATTTTATACAAGCTATATCAATGCCAACACAAGTTATACCTATGGTCTTGAATTAACCAATAAAATGAACATTACTAAATGGTGGGATTTAACGCTTAACCTAAATCTTTACAGTGCTGTAATTAATGCAAATATTCCTGGTCAAAGCATTGATAACTCTATAGTAAGTTGGTATGCTAAAATGAATAATAATTTTAAATTAGGCAAAGGCTACTCAATACAGTTTTCTGGCGATGCACGTTCTAAAATATTGTTACCTCAAGGAGGTCGTGGAGGTGGTGGAGGAGGAAGAGGTGGTGGAATGTGGGGAGGAAATCAAACCTTAGCACAAGGCTATACATTGCCTAAATATTTTGATATGGATATTGCCATTAAAAAAGATTGGACTTGGAAAAATGGACAAAGTGGTTCACTTACATTTAGTATGAACAACATTTTCAATATTCACGATAAAACTTATACAGAAGCTGTATTCTTTACTCAAAATACAGATAGATACAGAGACCCTCAAGTGTTTAGAATTAATTTCTCTTATCGCTTTGGTAAATTTGATGCTTCTTTATTTAAGAGAAAAAGTAATAAGGGAGATCAAGGTGAAGGAGGTAATGAAATGGGAGGAGGAATGGGTGGAATGTAATTTTCAATAAACAGTAATAATAAACCCTGCTTTGTGTATGCAAAGCAGGGTTAAAAAAATAAATTCAGATTACAACTTTTTATTCAGTAGTTAAACCTGCACATAAATACTCATTGTTTAATTTAGCTATGTAGCTTATAGAAATTTCTTTAGGGCAAGTTGCTTCACAAGCACCTGTATTGGTACAAGAACCAAAACCCTCTTTATCCATTTGTGCCACCATATCCAAAACTCTTGATTTTCTTTCTGGCTCTCCTTGAGGTAATAATGCCAAATGCGAAACTTTGGCTGATAAAAACAACATGGCACTACTATTTTTACATGCTGCTACACAAGCTCCACAACCAATACACATTGCAGCAGCAAATGAAGCATCTGCCATATTTTTATTGATAGGTAAAGCATTTCCATCTACAGCATTTCCTGTATTTACTGAAATATATCCTCCTGCTTGAATGATTCTGTCAAATGCAGTTCTATCTACCACTAAATCTTTTATTACAGGAAATGAATTGGCTCGCCAAGGTTCAACAACTATAGTATCGCCATCTTTAAATGCCCTCATGTGTAATTGACAAGTTGTGTTGCCTTGCCAAGGTCCATGTGGCTTTCCATCAATATACATGGAACACATACCACATATTCCTTCTCTACAATCATGATCAAAAGCTATAGGATCATCACCTTCTTCAATTAATCTTTCATTTAGTACATCAAACATTTCCAAAAAACTCATTTCAGAAGAAATGTTTTCTACCCTATACATCTTAAACTCACCTTTTGTTTTTGAATTTTTTTGACGCCATACTTTTAAATTCAAATTCATGTTGTAATGCTCCATAGTATTTTAAGTTTAATTTTTAAGAATTTTGTTACAATTTAATTGTACTTCATATTTATTGCCTCTTCTTTCATCATTTCTTACATTCTTGCATTGTAGCTTCAATGAATCTACATACTGAATATATATTTTCATTGAATCTTTGGTTGCTGTATTTACTACCTTTAAAACAGAATTATTTATGTTTTGATAAATGTACTTGCTTATTAAAGTATCAGCATCTATTTGCGAAAACACAATACTGTCTTTTGTAAAATAGATGGTTGTATTTTTTACAGTATCTACAAATGGACCTTTGAGTGTGTCGCCATCTTCAATAGCAAAATCTGTTTCTGTTATATAATTTACATTCCAAAGACCTAAAAATGTTGCTTTTGGTGTAGTGGAGTTTTCCTTTATTGTTGTATAGTTATTACAAGCAAATAAAAAAATTATACCCATTATACTTACACTTCTTTTCAACATTTATTTTTTATTTAAAATATTGAATTAGTTCTTAGGTTAATCAATACTGTACTTACTATTTATAACTTCTTTGAGTTGGCTTTACAACTTCATAATTCAAAGCCTCTTTATACATTGTCCAATTGCTTTCTCCTTTAAATTCCCATGTTGCAACATGCATAAACTCTGCATCATGACGTAAAGCTTCTCCCTCTTCAGTTTGACTTTCTTCTCTAAAATGTCCTCCACAGCTTTCATTTCTATTTAAAGCATCTATACACATCAATTCTCCTAACTCAAGAAAATCAGCAACACGTCCTGCTTTATCTAATTCAGGATTAAATTCATTTATTTCCCCCGGTATTCTTACATCTTGCCAAAACTCTTTTCTTAATTGTTGTATTTCTACAATAGCTTCTTGTAAACCTTTTTCGTTTCTTGCCATACCACATTTATCCCACATAATTTTACCTAAGCGTTTGTGAAATTTTTCAACAGAAGTTTTTCCTTTAATGTTCATTAAAGTATTAATTCTGTCATTTACTTTTTTCTCTGCTGCTTCAAATGCTTCGTGTGAAGTAGGAATAGGTTTGTTGTAAATTTCATCTGCCAAATAATTACCTACTGTGTAAGGAATTACAAAATAACCATCTGCCAATCCTTGCATTAATGCACTTGCTCCTAACCTATTGGCACCATGATCGCTAAAATTGGCTTCTCCTAAGCAATACAAGCCTTTCACTGTTGTCATTAATTCATAATCAACCCATAAACCTCCCATTGTATAGTGTACAGCAGGATAAATTCTCATGGGTGTTTCATAAGGATTTTCGCCTGTAATTTTTTCGTACATATCAAACAAGTTGCCATACTTTTCTTTTACAACTCCTTTTCCTAATACTGTAATTTCTTCCTTACTTGCTTCTTCAGGGTTTCTGCCATGTTTGGTAATTTCTATTTTACCATAACGCTCTATTGCTGAAGCATAATCTAAATAAACTGCTTGTTTGCTTGAGCCAACGCCATAACCTGCATCACATCTTTCTTTTGCTGCTCTACTGGCAACATCTCTTGGTACAAGGTTTCCAAAAGCAGGGTATCTTCTTTCTAAATAATAATCTCTTTCTTCATGAGGAATTTCGTTTGGCTTACGAGTATCTCCTTTTTTTTTAGGCACCCATATTCTTCCGTCATTTCTTAAAGATTCAGACATCAATGTTAATTTACTTTGATGATCGCCACTTACAGGAATACAGGTTGGGTGAATTTGAGTATAACAAGGATTGGCAAAAAATGCACCAGCTTTGTGAGCTTTCCAAGCTGCTGTTACATTACTACCCATTGCATTGGTAGAAAGATAAAACACATTGCCATAACCACCAGTACATAATAAAACGGCATTACCGAAATGTCTATCTAATTTTCCTGTAATTAAATCTCTTGTTATTATTCCAATAGCTTTACCATTTTCTGTAACTACTTCAAGCATTTCATGCCTATTATACATAGTTACAGTACCTAAAGAAATTTGGCGTTCTAATGCTTGATAAGCTCCTATTAATAATTGTTGTCCTGTTTGCCCTGCTGCATAAAAAGTTCTTTGTACTTGTACCCCACCAAAACTTCTATTGCTTAATAAACCACCATATTCTCGAGCAAAAGGAACACCTTGTGCTACACATTGGTCTATGATATTGGCACTAACTTCTGCTAAACGATATACATTGGCTTCCCTTGATCTATAATCGCCCCCTTTTATGGTATCATAAAACAAACGATAATCACTATCGCCATCGTTTTGATAATTTTTAGCAGCATTTATTCCACCTTGTGCTGCAATACTATGTGCACGGCGTGGACTATCTTGAAAACAAAATGCTTTTACTTTATAACCTAATTCTCCAAGTGTTGCAGCAGCACTTGCTCCAGCTAAACCTGTACCCACAACAATTACTTCTAATTTTCTTTTATTAGCTGGGTTTACTAATTTACAATGACCTTTATATTCTTTCCATTTATTTTCTAAAGATCCTGAAGGAATTTTTGCATCTAACATATTTTATCTATTTGGTAGTTTGATGATTCTTATTTTTAAAATAAAATTTCAAGTTTAGCAAAACATCATTTCAATTATTATTTTGAAAATGATTTGCTTTCTATTACTGAATCCAACCTAAATAAAAACTAATTGGCATTAATGCAAATGCCAAAGAAATAACAATAGAAAAACAATAACCTATTGATGTAAGCATTGTATTATATTTCTTATTATGAACTCCCAAAGTTCTGAATGCACTTTGAAATCCATGTGCTAAGTGATAGCCCAAAGAAATACAACTTAATACATATACCAATACAACCCAAATATTGCTAAACACTTCTTTCATGGTTTGGTATAAATTAATTTCTTCGCCTAATAAAAACCCTTGATGAGAACGATTGGGCAACCAAAAATGAGATATATGTACTATAAGAAATAATAAAATAATTGTTCCTAATAAAGCCATGCTTCTGCTATACCATTTACTCCCTTTATTACCATAGCTAACTGCATATTTTACTTTACCTCTGGCTTTTCTATTTTGACTTTCTAACATATAGCCTTGTACAATGTGTAAAATAATACCAAGAAATAAACCTATTTCTAAAATTCTTGGTACTACAGTGCTACCCATAAAATGAGCACCTTGATTAAACATTACGCCACCATCATTTGCCCATATAAAGGCATTTAAGCTAACGTGTACTATTAAAAAAAGAATTAAAAAAAGACCGGTAAAGCCCATTATGAGTTTCTTGCCTACCGATGATGTGAACATTTGTTTCCAGGTCATACAGTAAAGTTGAGGTTATAAAAAAATCTTTGCAAAAATACAGTTTTATGATATTACTATCTTTAGAATAAATATTTTTTTGTTGATACTTTTTTTATTTGTGCAAAAAATATTTACAAATAAAACTCACTTTGCTTAAAACCATTTTCAAAAAATTAGTTTGCTTAGTTACATTTGCCTGAATAGAAATTTATTTTTATGAACGAAACAATTGAGAAAATAGAAGTGTTAATTATAGGTAGTGGACCTGCAGGTTATACAGCAGCTATTTATACTGCTCGTGCAGGCTTGAAACCTGTTTTGTACCAAGGCATACAACCTGGTGGACAATTAACCAATACAACAGATGTTGAAAATTACCCTGGTTATCCAGAAGGGATTTTAGGTCCTGAAATGATGATAGATTTTGAAAAACAAGCAGCAAGAATGGGTGCAGATATTCGTTATGGCATTGCTACTAAAGTTGATTTTGAGAAACAACCTTACAAAGTACAAATTGATGAAGAAAAATGGGTTGAAACAAATGCTGTAATTATTTGTACTGGTGCATCTGCAAAATGGTTAGGTATTCCAAGTGAACAAAGATTAAATGGTTTTGGTGTTAGTGCTTGTGCAGTATGCGATGGATTTTTCTTTAAAGGAAAAGAAGTAGCTATTGTTGGTGCTGGTGATACTGCTGCAGAAGAAGCCATTTATTTAAGTAAAATTTGCAGCACTGTTCACATGATTGTTAGAAAAGGAGAAATGCGTGCAAGCAAAGTAATGCAAGACAGAGTTGTAGCTACACCTAATATTAAAATTTATTGGAACAGTGAAACTGTTGAAATTTTAGGTGAAAACAAAACAGAAGGTGTAATAATTAAAAATAATAAAACAGGAGAAACGACTGAAATAGCTATAAGTGGATTTTTTGTAGCCATAGGACATAACCCTAATAGTGAAATTTTTAAAGGCTGGTTAGATATGGATGAAACAGGCTATATAAAAACCATTGCAGGAAGTTCTAAAACAAATAAAGAAGGCGTTTTTGCTGCTGGCGATGTACAAGATAAAATATACAGACAAGCTGTAACTGCTGCTGGAAGTGGTTGTATGGCTGCTTTAGATGCTGAAAGATATTTAGCCACTTTAGGTCATTAAAATAATAAGTATGCTTAGTATTCGTTTAAACAATTTATTGTTTTATGCCTACCATGGTTTGTATGAAGCAGAAAGAATAATAGGCAATGAATTTGAAGTTAATATTACTATTCTACAATATGAAGTAAAAGAAACCATTACCTCTATTAACGAAACTATAAACTATGCAGCAATTTACGAGTTGGTTGCTTTAAGGATGAAGCAACCAACTCTTTTATTAGAAACAGTTGCCCAGGATATTTGTAAACTTATTTTAAAAAACTTTTCCTTAGTTGATAACATTTTAGTAAGCATTAAAAAACTGCACCCTCCTATTACGTCTTTTCAAGGCAATGTTGAAGTGTGTTTTGAAATGAAAAGAATGTAAAATTTTTCTTTAAAATTTAATGTATTATTGCTTTACTATTTTTGTTTTATCAAATCAATTAAACTTACTGTATGAGATATTTTAATTTTTATACCAAGCAACACATTTTATCTCTTACCAAAGTAAGAAGATTTGAAACCAAATTGGGTGAAAGAATACGATGTATTGCTCCTGCATCAAACATAGAAGAAGCCATACAACAACCTTCAGTAAAATATATTTTATTTGGCATTCCAGAAGATATTGGTGTAAAAGCAAATTATGGTATTGGAGGTGCCGATACATTATGGCAATCTTTTTTAAACACTTTTTTAAACATTCAAAGCAACGATTTTTTAGATGGTTCCGAAATATTAATACTGGGGCATTTTGATTTTTCTTCACTAAAAACAGTAATAGAAAATACTATTGAAAACGAAGATGAAAAAATTGAAGCTTATAGAAAAGCTGTAAACACTATTGATACAGAGGTAGAGCAATTAATGCATATTATTACTCAAAATAATAAAATGCCTATTGTAATTGGTGGTGGACATAACAATGCTTACCCTTGTATTAAAGGTGCAGCTAAGGGTTGGTATAAAGCTGGTGTAATCCCTTTAGCACAAATTAATGCCATAAATTTAGATGCTCATACAGATTATAGACCAATAGAAGGCAGGCATAGTGGCAATGGTTTTAGATATGCAGAAGAAGATGGTTATTTAGAAAAATACTGTATCGTAGGTTTACATGAAAATTATATTCAACAAAATGTTTGGATGGATATGGTAAACAATCCATTTATTGATTGTATTACTTACGAAGACATTTTTATTCATGAAAAGAAAAACTTTGTCCAATCTGTTTTATACGCTACAGAATTTACTGAAGATTCTTTAACTGGAATTGAATTAGATTTAGACAGTATCAACAATACTTTAAGCAGTGCCTATACACCTGTTGGAATAACTGCTAATCATGCAAGGCAATTCATACATTATACAACAACTCAAAGCAAACCAGCCTACTTACACATTTGCGAAGGTGCTACCAAATTGGATGATGGAAAAACAGACACATCAACAGGAAAATTAGTAAGCTATTTGGTTACTGATTTTTTAAAAGCAATGGATATATAAAGCACTACAATATATTGCACTTTTATGTAGAAAAATTCAACTACATACCTTCTTTATCTCGCAAACAGATAACAATTAATACATTATCTTCGTTATATTAATGGTTATTGCCCCTAAATAATTATTAATTCATGCATTAACCTTTATGTCTAAGTTTATAACTATAATATTATTTAGTACTTTTTGGTGTACACTTCATGCACAAGAATTTGTAGTTACAACACCTAAACAAAAAAGAAACGACTTTGCTAAAAGTTTTGTTTTTGTATTAAATAGCTCATCAAATTATTTTAAAAACATTCAAGATAAACCCATTAAAGGTTTAGATTCTATTTTTACAGATGCTCCCGTTTTTTACAATAAAGTAAAATTAAAAGGCTCCGTATATGGTAGAATTGTTCATGATTCTATTCCTTATGCTGCATACTATTTTGGCACTTATCCAAACTTAGAAGCAGTAGAAGCCACTTACATTAATCTAAGTAATTTAATTGCAGAATCCTTAGGCGGTAAAGTGCTTTTTAAAAGTATTGATGGTAATAAAAATACGCCTTGGCTAAAACAAACAAAAATTGCCTATACACAAAATACAGGTTTTTTTATGTTTAATATTTTTGTAGAACTACAGCAAAATGAAATAGATAGTTCCATCAATTTATTGTTAAAAATAAAAGGAGGCAGCCCACAGTTTTTTTATAAAATAGCTCGCAACGAGCCCATAAAAAGTTTCATGTTTGCCAGTGCTTTTAAAAGCCAATTACCTGCTTTTCAAAAAAGAAAGCCTCAAGGTTGTTTAGGAGATATACCCACTTTTGTATGTAGAGGAACTCGCAAACAAGGCGATACAACTGTTGTAATTTACGACAAATATGGTTTTACAGATTTGCCTGATGCTAAAAAGGAATTTGAAGCAACATTAAGCAATATGAGAGTAAGCTTAACTGATGATTATGTTTACTTTTTACCACCTTTTGAAAGCAATAAATTACGAGAAGTTTATTTTTTAAAATTTGATGACATTGATACAGCAAAACCTAAAATGATAAAACTAACTCTTGTACAAAAATCAAAAGAAGATTATATTTTAGAGCTCGGTTTTGTGTATAGATAAACTGCTACACATAATTCACACTTGTTGATTCTCTTTTGCCTCAACTTCTAAATAAATAATTATTTTTAGAGTTATTCTATAAGTTGTATGGTTAAAAATTTTCCTATAGTTAAATGGGCAATTGGTGCTAATATTTATGAAGTAAATATTAGACAATATACTGCTGCTGGTACATTTGAAGCATTTTCTTTTCACATTTTAAGGTTGTATGAAATGGGGGTTTCTATTTTATGGCTTATGCCTATAACCCCTATCAGTATTGAAAAAAGGCAAGGCACTTTAGGTAGCTATTATGCTTGCAGTAATTACACAGAAATTAATCCAGAATTTGGAGATGTAGAAAGTTTTAAAAAATTGGTAGATATAGCCCATCTATTAGGAATGAAAATAATTATTGATTGGGTTGCCAATCATACAGGCTACGACCATCATTGGACAAAAGAACACCCTGATTGGTATTTAAAAGATGAACATGGAAATTTTACTGAAAAAAATGGCTGGCAAGATGTAATTGATTTAGACTATAATAATCAAGCAATGCAAGATGCTATGATTGAAGCCATGCAATACTGGGTTAAAGAATGTAAAATTGATGGCTTTAGATGCGATATGGCTCATTTAGTACCTATTGATTTTTGGATAAAAGCAAGAAAAAAATGCGATGCTATAAAACCATTATTTTGGTTGGCAGAATGTGAAAATAATGAATACTACAAAGCTTTTGATGTAACCTATGCTTGGAATTGGATGCATGCTTTAGACAAATATTTTAAACAAGAAATAACTTTAAAAAATGTATGGGCTATTTTAGATGAATATGCAAAATATTCTTACGGTGGTATTAAACTTTTTTTTACATCCAACCATGATGAAAACAGTTGGAATGGTACTGAATATGAAAAATATGGTAAAGCTGCAAAAGTATTAGCTGTATTTACTTGTACATGGAATGGAATATCTTTAATATATAGTGGGCAGGAAAATCCCAACTACAAACGATTAAACTTTTTTGAAAAAGATAGAATTGAATGGAATAAAATTCCTGAACTACATTACTTCTATAAAAGATTACTTTTCATTCGAAAAAGCAAAGCTGTAATTGAAGGAGGAACTTTTATTATTCCTACACAAAACGAAAATGTTATAGCCTTTTTAAGAAGGAAATCAAATGATGTAGTATTGGTTTTGCTAAATTTATCCAACGAGGATAAAATAAAAATTACTGTAAATCATGTTTGGTTTAAAGGAATATTTCAAAATTTATTTTCCGAATTTTTGTTCTCTTTCGATACTACTGCACAGTTCGAATTAAGTGCTTACGAATACAGAATTTATAATAGAGTAATATAAATTTTCAAGAAAAAATCTTCTTTAAAACACACAACGTAACAAATGTTACTAAACTTATAAAAAAGTGGCTTTACTTTTACTTTTTTAAAAAACTAAATAATTAAATTATGAGTTATTATTTTTCAAAAACTTTAAACGTAAATTTCGAAAACGCTATAAACAAAGTAACAGAATCATTGAAAAATGAAGGCTTTGGAATACTAACAGAAATTGATATGAAAGCTACACTAAAAAAGAAGTTAGATGTAGATATGCTTAACTATACAATTTTAGGAGCTTGCAATCCACCATTTGCCTATAAAGCTGTTTTAGCAGAAAACATGATAGGTACTATGTTGCCTTGCAATGTAGTGGTACAAGAACAAAAAGATGGTTCAATAATAGTTGCTGCTGTAGATCCTGTAGCTTCTATGATGGCTATAAAAAATGAGACTTTAGGCGAAGTTGCTAATGAAGTAAGAATGAAATTGAAAAAAGCTATTGATAATTTATAAGCTAATTTTTAACTTACAATAAATCAGCAAACTGAAATTCCAAAAATTGGAATAAAAGACTTTATGTGGAATAAAAACAGAAAAATCAAGTTTAAATATTTTTTATTTTTTTTACAATCATCTGAAAATCAATATTGTTAGAGTCTAATATTACCACTTCTCTTTTTTGGCACATTATTGTATATTAATATAATACCATCCAATAAAGTGAAAAACTAAACTTTAAAATTTAATTACTTTTAAAATTTAGAAAATGTTTAGTCGTTTAACTTTCACAATAGCACTTGTATTAACCATTTCACTTGTTAGTGCAAAAGATAATGTTATTAAATTAGCAAGCACTATTAAATACAATGAGAGCAACATAAACACTAAGCAAATAAAAGATATTGTTGTTTTAGGTTATTATAAAATAACACCAATTATTACTACTCAAAATTTTAGAAAAGACGATGTGGGTGTTATAGAACAACAAAATAAAGTAATAGAATATGCACCAATATTTACAGATAAAAAAATAGTTGTAAAAAAGAAAAAATAACTACACAAAAATTATTTTTCTACATCAGTTATAATATGATGTCTTCCTTTAAGCATAAAGGTTTTGCTTTGTTCAATAGCATTCATAATGTCTTCAACAATTTCTTCAGCAGGTTTTGAATAATCTATTTGTAAAGGTGCTTTAAATCGTACAGAAAGTATTGAGTTTTTCTTTTTAAAATTCAATCCTTTTTTATTAAAAGCACGCCAAAATCCATTTATCACAACAGGAATTACAATAGGCTGATTGTTTTTTATTATATAGCCAGTACCTTTTCTACCAGGTGCAAAAGGTTTGGTAGTTCCTTGCGGAAAAGTAATTACCCAACTTGTATGTAATGCTTTATTTATTTTGATGGTATCGTTGTGATCTAAGCCTCTGCTAATTTCTTTTCCTTCTGCTCTCCAAGTTCTTTTAATAGTTAATGCTCCAGCCAACATAAAAAATCGGCTTATCAAACTTCCTTTCATTGTTTCTTCTGCTGCTACAAAATACAAATTTGTAAAAGGATTTAATAAATAATAGGGCAATCCTAATCTATTATTTTTTCGCCATTTTACAGCCGAAAGAATGTGAATAAAAGTAATGACATCTGCAAAATAAGTTTGATGATTGCTTACAATTAAAACATTGTTCTTTGGCAAATTTTTCAAGTGTTCTGTTCCTTCAATTTTTAATGTATTAATTAGCCTTATACCAGGGTAAGTAATAACACCCACTATGGCATACACACAAGTACGCACAAAATGAAAATGTTTTAATTTTTCTGATATGCCCATTAAGCAATTTTATGTTGGTATATTTTGCAATATAGTTATTGAAAGCGATAAGAAAACTTGTTATAAATAAATAAAAAACAAACCAACTATCAATACAACATTCAAATACATTTGCAGCAATTTAAAAAACACATGGAATTTAGTACAGTAATTTTTGATATGGATGGCTTATTAATAGATAGTGAGCCTTTATGGAACAATGCAGCAAGTATTGTATTTGAAGAATATGGTGTAAAATTGAGTAATGAGCAATACAATACTACAACAGGCTTGCGTACAAAAGAGTTTGTACAATGGTGGTTTAAAAAATTTAATATTGGCGATGATGAATTATTAAAAGCAGAAATGAAAATTATTGATTTAATTGTAGAAATGGTACAACAACAACAAGGTGCTGTAATGCCTGGTGTACCATATATTTTTGACTTTTTTCAAAAGAAAAATTTTAAAATTGGTTTAGCAACCTCATCTCCTCAAAAACTTATAAATATTGTAATAGAGCTTACAGGTATAAAAAATTATTTACACGCTATTGCATCAGCAGAAAATTTACAATACGGCAAACCACATCCTCAAGTTTATTTGAATTGTGCAGAGCAATTAGGTGTACACCCTCATGAATGTATTTGTTTTGAAGATTCTTTTAATGGAATGATAGCAGCTAAAGCAGCAAGAATGACTTGTGTTGTAGTGCCTCATCATACACAGTTAAAAAATGACAGATGGGGAGCTGCTGATTTAAAATTATCCTCATTACAAAATTTTGGAGAACTGCATTTTGGATTATTAAATAAATAAAAGTTATTTTTCAATTCAAATAACTTCATACCCATTTCTTATTTTTACAAACTTTAATAAACAAGGAAACAGTGATGGAATTAAGTAAAAATTTTGAGCCACAACATATAGACAACAAATGGTATAGCCATTGGATTAATAAAGGGTATTTTAACAGTAAAGTAGATGCTTCTAAAGAGCCTTATACTATTGTTATTCCACCTCCTAATGTTACAGGAGTATTGCACATGGGGCATTGTTTAAACAATACCATTCAGGATATTTTAATTCGCCGTGCAAGAATGAATGGCAAAAATGCTTGTTGGGTACCAGGCACAGATCATGCAAGCATTGCTACTGAAGCCAAAGTGGTACAAATGCTTAGAGAAAGAGGTATTACAAAATCATCTATAAGCAGAGAAGAATTTTTACAATACGCATGGGAATGGAAAGAAAAATATGGTGGTATTATTTTACAACAATTAAAAAAATTAGGTTGCAGTTTAGATTGGAGCAGAACATCATTTACAATGGATGATGACTATTATAAAAGTGTTATAAAAACTTTTGTACAGTTGTACAAAGAAGGTATTATTTATCGTGGATTAAGAATGGTAAACTGGGATCCTGCAAGTAAAACTGCTTTAAGCGATGAAGAGGTAATTTTTAAAGAAATAGATTCTAAATTATACTTTGTAAAATATCCATTAGCAGAGGATAATTCAAAATACATAATGGTAGCAACTACAAGACCTGAAACCATTTTAGGCGATGTTGCAATATGTGTAAATCCTAATGATGAGCGTTATAAAAATATTATTGGCAAAGAAGTTATAGTGCCTATTATCAATAGGAAAATTCCAATCATTACTGATGATTACGTTGATATAACTTTTGGTACAGGTGCATTAAAAATAACACCAGCTCACGATAAAAACGACAACGAAATTGGCAGAAAACATCAATTAAAAACCATCAATACTTTAGATGTTGAAGGAAAATTTACAACAGAAGAATTACAAGAAGATAATCCATCAACACAAGTGCTTGCCTACAATGGTATTGATAGATTTGAATTAAGAAAAAAAATTGCAGAAGATATTGCAGCCATTCATCAATTAGAAAAAATTGATGAGTACAAAGGACAAGTTGGTACAAGCGAAAGAACAGGTGCTGTAATTGAAAATCGTTTGTCCATGCAATGGTTTATGAACATGAAAAAGTTTATGGAAAAAAATCCTGAAACTTTATCAACTGTAATGAATGATGAAATTATTTTTCATCCAGCAAAACTTAAAAATACTTATAGGCATTGGTTAGAAAATATTAAAGACTGGTGTATTTCAAGGCAACTTTGGTGGGGTCAAAGAATACCAGCCTGGTACGATGCAAATGGAAATGTTTTTGTTGCAGAAAATGAAACAGCAGCAAAAGAATTGTGCAACTTACAAAATGCAAACAATAATATTCAACTAACACAAGATGAAGATGTGTTGGATACATGGTTTTCATCTTGGCTTTGGCCCATAGAAGTTTTCAAAGGAATTAGCAACCCCAACAACGAAGAGATTAATTATTATTATCCTACAACAACCTTAGTTACAGGGCAAGATATTATTTTCTTTTGGGTAGCACGAATGATAATGGCAGGCTATGAATTTAAAAGCACAGCACCTTTTAAAGATGTGTATTTTACAGGAATGGTGCGTGATAAACAAGGAAGAAAAATGAGCAAACAATTAGGCAACAGCCCTGATTTACTTGCTTTGATTGATACTTATGGTGCAGATGCAGTACGTTTTGGAATTATGATTGCATCGCCAGCAGGCAATGATTTATTGTTTGATGAAAGCAGCTTAGAGCAAGGAAGAAATTTTAACAACAAACTTTGGAATGCGTTGAAATTAATTAAGAATTTAGAGTTAAGAATTAAGAATAACACAACCGATAACCCTCAACTCCTAATTCATAATTTCCCTCTTACTTGGTTTGAAAACAGGTTGAATAAAGTAAAAGAAGAAGTAGAAAACTTAATGCAGCAATTCCGTCTAAGTGAAGCATTGAAAGTTATTTACTCTTTAATATGGGATGATTTTTGTAGTTGGTATTTAGAATGGATAAAACCAAATTATGAGCAACACATTGAAGCCAATGTTTATGAAAAAACTATTTTATTTTTTGAAGAGTTGATGCAATTACTTCACCCCTATATGCCTTTTATTACAGAAGAAATTTATCATCAATTAAAAGAAAGAAAAGATGATTTAACTGTAAAGCTACAAAGCCAATTAGAAACACCAGATAATGGTATTTTACTACAAGGAGAATTATTGAAAAAAGTAATCTCTTCTTTACGAGAAGCAAGAGCAAAAAATCAAATTAAACCAAAAGAAAGTATTAAACTTTTTATTCAAACCAACACTGTTGCAAATTATTCTACCATAGAAGAAATTTTGAAAAAACAAGTAAATGCAGAAAATATAAATTATATAAATGATGCAGTTGCTAATACTATTGTTGTAGCTATTGAAAATGAAAAGTTTTTTATAGAAGCAGAAAAAGAAATTGATAATGTAGCTTTAAAAACAACATTAGAAAAAGACTTAGCATATCAAAAAGGATTTTTAGAAAGCGTAATGAAAAAATTAGCCAATGAACGTTTTGTACTAAATGCAAAACCTGAAATTTTAGCTATTGAACAAAAGAAAAAAGCAGATTGTGAAGCACGTATAAAAACAATAGAAGAAAGTTTACAGGCTTTACAATAATTAATTTTATTTTTATTACATGAATATGTTTATAAGTATGAAAAAAATAACGCTTACACTTTGTAGTATTTTGTTGCTATCTGCTATGGCATTATCTCAAAACAAAATAAACAGAGACTCTATATTTAAGAAAAAATTTGAAGCCAAAATTTACACAAAAAAGCCTGCACAAGCTGTATTTGCAGAAGCTGGAGGCAACAGTATTATTTGGTCGTTAAACTACGACAGAAGGTTTAACAATCGCTTAGATGGTTTTGGTTTTAGAGCAGGTGTAGGGTATTTTCCTTTAGGAGGCAGTAACTTATTAACTGTACCCTTAGGTATAAATTATTTGATAGGTGATAAAGGGCATTTTGCTGAAATTGGCACCAACATTTCTATTATTAACTCAAGTAATAAAAATAAATCTTTTCCTATTGAATCAAAATTTGGGCAATTAGATTTTACTTTAGATAAAGTTCGTATGGTGTATGGATTTGCTTTGGGTTACCGTTATCAAAAGCCAGATATTAAAGGCTTTCATTTTAGAGCAGGTGTAGAGCCAATTTTAGGAGATAGAATTGATGGAAAATTAGTATTTGCCATTACAGGTCATTTAAGTGTTGGTTATAGTTTTTAAACTCTTATTG
>JAIXLB010000013.1 GCA_026931905.1 Chitinophagales bacterium | reverse complement strand
ATTTTTACCAATGTATATACCCTTAGAAATTTAATTTATTTTAAAGAAGGGGTAAAAAATTCGTTTAATGGATTAATTCTTTTTATACTTTTTGTTGTTTGTATTAATTTCTTTTTATCGTCTGTTGTGTTTTTTTCGAAAAAAGATTTATTAATATTTATTACCCTCTTCAGCTTTTTCTTTTGGTTGGCAAGATTGATTTTTTATTACATAAAAAAGAGAAACAATTTAGAATTATATGCTGGCAAAAGAGTGCTTTTAGTTGGCGATACAAGCACTATTGAAGAGATTAAAAACACATTTTATGAAAAAAAAGAATTAGGCTTTGTTTATGCAGGTCATGTAATTGATACAGATTATAATAATAATAGCCAGCAGTTTATTAATAACTTATTACTTAAAATAGAACAGCAACATATTGATGAAGTTTTTTTTGCAAAATCTTCAATAAAAGATGAAGAGTTGTATAACCTAATTCAACTACTGGATAAAAACACCATTAGAGTTAGAGTTATTCCAGATTTTTTTAGGTTTTATACTAAATTTAAAAACTTACATTTTTATGGCAACCTGCCACTTTTATCTTTAAGAGATGAGCCTTTACAAAATATGTTGAATAGAACTATGAAACGTTCTTTCGATATTGTGTTCTCCTTGTTGGTTATTGTTCTTATTGCAAGTTGGCTTTTTCCTTTATTGGCATTGCTTATAAAATTAGAATCAAAGGGTCCAATATTTTTTAAACAATTACGTTCTGGTAAAGATAATAAGCAATTTTGGTGCTATAAGTTCAGATCTATGAAGGTAAACAATAATGCCAATGAAATCCAAGCTACAAAAGGAGATCAACGTATAACAAAAATTGGGGCATTTATTAGAAAAACAAGTATAGATGAATTACCTCAATTCTTTAATGTATTTATTGGCAATATGTCTGTTGTAGGTCCTAGACCTCACATGATAAAACATACAGAACAATATGCTGCAATGGTAGAAAAATATATGATAAGACATTTTGTAAAACCAGGCATTACAGGCTGGGCTCAAGTTAATGGTTATAGAGGAGAAATTAGTAATTCAGAAGCTATTCAAAAAAGAGTTGAATTTGATATTTGGTATATTGAAAATTGGTCTTTTGTGCTGGATATTCAAGTGGTTTTATTAACGGTATATAATATTTTTCGTGGAGAAGAAAAAGCTTACTAACATATTTATGAAAAAAAATATTCTATTTATTATTGTATTCTTATTTGTAATAACAACATTTAGTTATGCACAATCATTTTTTCCTAATAAAATTCAAAACAAATTATATACACAGTTGTACGAACAAATGATAAGAGAAAATGCAGATTCATTAAATAGTTATCCATTTGCATTACAACCTTATAATATTTCAGGTAATAAGTTTGAAAATAAAATGAAGGAATATTTTGAATTAAATACTAATTCAAAAATTAAAAGCAACAATATTTTCCATCGTACACTTAGAACAGGAAATATGATTGCCTTAGATGATTTTAGAAATAAAAACACAACAGTAGCAATAAATCCACTCTTTCAATTTGAAGGAGGTAAATCGTCCAATAATACTATTTACAGCATTAACAGAGGCGTTAAAATTGATATAAATTTCAATGATAAAGTTTTTATTTCTTCAAGTATGTATGAAAGTTTATCAAAGTTCCCAACATATATGAATCACTATATAGATTCGCTTACTGTTGTTCCTGGTATGGGAAAAGCACGTAATTATGTTAATGGTGAATCTTTGGATTATGCAATGCCAATTGGTTTCATAGGATATAAACCTAACAGAAATTTTTATTTTGAATTAGGTAATGATAAAAATTTTATTGGAAATGGGTTTCGTTCTCTAATGTTAAGTGATGTTGCATATAGTTATCCCTATTTTAAAATGCAAACTTTTGTTGGAAAATTTACATTTCAAACTTTATGGGCTCAGTTTGTAGATGCATCTCGTAATTGGCAAAATACAAATGGATATGATAAAAAGTATGGCGTTTTTAATACAGTAAGTTATACTGGATTTAAAAATGTAGAAATCAATTTATTTCAATCGGTAATTTGGAATAATAAAGATAGTTTAGGAAATAAAAGAGAGCAAGAATGGGGTTATTTTGTTCCAATTATTTTTTTTAATTCATTAAATTTCAATAATGGTTCTCCCGATAATTCTGTTATGGGTATTGATGCAAGTTACACCATCAAAAAAAATACGATTGTGTATGGACAATTCATTTTAGATGATTTTAATGTAATTGAATTTTTAAAAGGGAAAGGATATTTTCAAAATAAATTTGGGGTACAACTTGGTATTAAATCATTTAAACCATTGGGTTTAAAAAATGCATTTGCAAGAGCTGAATTTAATATTGTTCGCCCTTTTACGTATGCTAATAAAACACCTGCTGTAAATTATACACATTACAACGAAGCTTTAGCACATCCATTAGGAGCAAACTTTAAAGAAATACTTTTAGATGCAAACTATAAAGTAAAAAGATTTTTATTTGGCGGAACTTTTGTAATAGCAACTTATGGGGCAGATAGTTCTAACAGCCATTGGGGTAAAAATATTTACAAATCAGATTATCTATCTCAAACTGGTATATTCTCTTTCAATAATAAAATTGCACAAGGCGTAAAAACTAATTTATTTTATGCCAATGCTTCTGTTCGTTATTTAATGAATCCTTACACCAACTCTGCTTTTTCTGCACAAATAACTTATAGAAAAGAAAAAAGCACTTTAGTAAATAATAATGATTTTATTTTTAGTATTTCCTTCTCTACCAACCTTATCAACTACTTAAGAGAGTTTTAATTTTTTTGCTCCGTTTCAAATTTTACTGAAGACAAAATCCATAAAAAAATAAAAGGAAGAGGACTTGATAAAAATAATCTTACCCCTGCAATAAGTTCTTTTATATTCTCACCTAAAATTTTATATTTCCACTCTACTAATCCAAGCAAGCCAATTATTATTACAGCAAATCCATACACAATAATTACAGTTTGAGCCAACCATTTTTTAGTATTTTTCACAAAAGCCCACCAAGTTATTATACCCACCAGTATTAGCCATAAAAGCCGTTGTAGTTGCTGTTTAAAGGGTTTAGGAGCATTTGAAATTTTATTTATTTCTTCTGTAAATGTATAACCAAACCAGCACACAAGTAGTATAAGAATAATAGCAATTATATAGCGAAGTTTAGTGCTCATTTTTTTCATTCAATCGTGTGTATTTTACCCATAATAAAAACATAACTCCATAAATAATTATCTTAAAAATATAATGATGTGCTACTTCGGATACTGAAGACCCATGAATATTTAATAGCGTAATTACATAACTTCTTAAAGTATTTAAAATAAAAATAGTTGCTACACCAGTAAGTGCATAGGCGAATATTTTTTTTAATGTATGAGGAAAGCATACCAAAAATCCTATGTATAAAACATATAACTCAAGCCCATTACAACCATCTGCTATACCAACAATTTTTTTATTATTTTTAAAAATATTTTCTTTAGGCAATGGGTGGTGGGTTGCCTCAATTCTTATAACATCATTGGGATAATGTAATTGAACTAATTTTTGAGTGGTATAAGCCGTAATGTGTGTTAATTGTTTGTCAGGTATTCGTATAGGATATAAAACTAAATGATACAATAATTTCCATACAATGAAAAATAATATACTTCTAAGTAAAAATTTCCTCAAATTAGGAGGCATATTTTTAAAAAATGATATTGCCATTCTTAGGTTTAATTGTTTTGTGTCAAAGTATTTTCAAGGTAAAGTAACAATAATTTAATTAATCCAATATTTTTACGCCCATTAATAATTGATGGTGCGTAAAAGTAATCTTTCTTCTAATACTATATATCATTCTTATACCAAAGAAGTTTTGCAAACAAAAGCGTTGCAAATAAATTCTAATGCGTATAAAAGAATTTTTGATTTTCTCTTTTCCTTTTTTTTCCTCCTCTTTATTTTTTCTTGGTTATATCCCATTATTGCAATTGCAATAAAATTAGAAACAAAAGGGCTTGCTATGTTTGTGCAAGAACGAATTGGTTTAAATGGCAAAATATTTAAGTGCTATAAATTTAGAACTTTACATACCAATCAAAAATCATTAGATAAAGATTCTTTATTTCTGAGTTATACAGTTCCTGTAACTAAGGTTGGCTTATTTTTAAGAAAGTATAATTTAGACGAGCTACCTCAATTCATCAATGTATTAAAAGGAAATATGTCTATTGTAGGTCCACGACCTCATGCTATTGCTTTTCATAAAGTATATGCAGAATATGTAGAAAATATAAATGATAGACTTTTAGTAAAACCAGGAATTACAGGAGTGGCACAAATAAAAAATTTGCGTGGCGATGTTGAAGATAAAGAACAAAATAAAATAAATATTCAGCAAAGAGTAAATTGCGATATTGAATATATTCTTACATGGTCGGTTAAAAAAGATTTAATCATTATTTTTAAAACCTTTTTTAAGTAAATAATTAATGCAAATAAAAGTTATCAATACATCATTAAACCCTTTGCCAGCTTATGCTACATCAGGTTCATCTGGTATGGATGTAAGAGCAAATTTAAAAGAATCAATTACATTACTACCTTTTGAAAGAATGCTAATCCCCACTGGATTGTTTTTAGAAATTCCTGAAGGTTTTGAAGCTCAAGTTCGTCCAAGAAGCGGCTTGGCTATAAAACAAGGGGTAACTTGTTTAAATACACCAGGTACTATTGATGCTGATTACAGAGGCGAAATAAAAGTGATACTGATTAATTTATCTAATGAGCCTCAAACTATTCATCATGCTGATAGAATTGCACAAATGGTTTTTCAGAAAATACAACAAGTACAACTATTACAAGTACAAAATATTAACGAAACTACAAGAGGTGAAGGGGGTTTTGGGCACACAGGAAAACAATAAATTTGCAGCATGAACAAAAGAATACTTTTATTTTTTTCAGTATCATTATTTGTACTTATTTCTTGCCGTACCACAAAAAACACACATACCATACAAACGGCAATTACTAAAAAAGATACTACAAAAGTTGTAACAATTGCTGAAGTAAAAACAATAGATTCTGTAGCTATTGTAAAAGAAATTTTATCTAAAGTGGTGCATAATAAAATAAACTTTAATACTTTTTATGCCAAAGTAAAAGTTGATTATGAAAGCCCATCTGATGAAAAAAAGTTTACAGCATACATATATATGCAAAAAGATAGTGTCATTTATTTAAGATTGGTAGGCAATTTTTTAGGTATAACGAAAGAAGGTGTTGTTGCAAAAATTACAAGAGACAGTGTTATTGTTGTAAATAAAATTGAAAAAGTGGTACAAAAAAGAACCCTTGCTTATTTGCAAGATGTAACACAAATTCCTTTCGATTTTTATACAATTCAAGATGTTTTAATAGGAAATCCTGTATTCTTAGATACCAACATTATTTCTTTTAAAAACAATGAAGAAAAGTTTTCTATTTTAATGTTTGGCACATTATTTAAAAATTTACTTTCATTGGATAAAAATAACTTTACACTTTTGCATAGTAAATTAGATGATATAGATATTTTTAAAAACAGAACTTGTAATCTTGCTTACAGTAATTATGAAAATATTTCTGGGAATAATTTTTCAACAGAAAGAAAAATTTCAGTTTCTGAAAAATCAAAGTTAGATATATGGCTCAGTTTTAAGCAATATACTTTTAACGAGCCTTTAACCTATATGTTTAATATTCCTAAAAATTACAAGAAGCAATAAATTCTTCTCCACATTTAATTAGTTTTACCGCAAAGGCTCATAAACTTTTGCACATTGAAGGTTAAGTTTAATTTTTTTAACTACTTATGACCTGTATAAAGCAAGTCCAAAAAAAATGCTTTATGTAATTCAAAGCCTTTTTGTATCATAAACAAAAAATCTTTTATGATGAAAAACATAGTGTTGAGTCATTCTTTACAATTGATAACGAAAAGAAATACTATAATTAAATTTATATGCACTGTTGTATTTGCAATAGGCTTTTTATTTTATGCTCAAGCACAAACAAAAGAAGAGTTACAAAAAAAGGAAGCCGATCTTAGAAAAGAAATAAATGAACTTTCCAACAATTTAGTTCAAATACAAAAAAATAAAAAAGCTTCATTAGCACAGGTTGCATCTGTAAGAAGAAAAATTGCTGCAAGAGAAGAATTAATTAGAACCATCAATAAAAGAGTAAGACTTTTAGATGAAACCATTTATCAAAATGAGTTGGAGGTGTATAGAATGAGAAAAGAATTAGACACTTTAAAACAACAATATGCAAGAAGTATAGCCTTTGCTTATAAAAATAGAAGCAGCTATCAATATCTAAATTTCCTTTTTTCTTCAACAAGCTTTAATGATGCTATTAAAAGAGTTACTTACTTAAAAAGTTATAGAAGATTAAGAGAAACACAGGTTAGCAATATTGTAAAAACACAAGAAGTATTACAATCAAAAATAGTAACGCTAACCGATTCTAAAAAAGAACAAAGTCTTGTATTAGAATCTCAAAAAGTAGAGCTGCAAGATTTAGAACATGATAAAAAAGAAAAAGATGCTGTAGTTAGCGGATTAAAAGGACAAGAAAAAGAAGTAGCAACACTTATACGCAAAAAGGAAAAGCAAAGGCAAGAAATGAAAAGCACTATTGCTGCCATTATTAAAAGAGAAATTGCAGAAGCTGAAAAAGCTGCAAAGATTGCAAAGCAAAAAGCCGATGCAGAAGCAAAGGCAAAAAACAAAACTGCTATTGCTAAAACAACTACAACTACAAACACTTCTACAGAAGAGGCAGGAGTTATGACAACTACAGCAGCCAGCAATAGAAATTATAGTGCATTAGAAAGTACCCCTGAAGGCGTAGAAATGTCTATGAATTTTGAGAGAAAAAATTTAAACTGGCCAGTAAATGTAGGCAATGTCATTGTTTCTTTTGGCAATTATAAAGTAACAGAAAAATTAGATGGACATTGCGATGGAATTGAAATTGCAGTGCCACAAGGCACTTCTGTAAAATCTGTTGCAGATGGAACAGTAACTTATGTTGGCGATATTGGAGGCGAACAAGCTGTAATTGTTCGTCATGGAAAATATTTTACAGTATATAGTCATTTGTCTGCTACTATTGTAAATAGAAATCAAAGTGTAAAATCGGGTACAGTATTAGGAAAATCAGGTGTTAGCACTTCTGGCGAAGAATCAATTCTCTTTATGGTTACTACAGAAAAAGGAACACCTTTAAATCCAAGAAACTGGCTTAAAGCAAGATAATTTAATAAAAATTAAACCCGTTTTTTCTTTTCTTTTTTTATTGCACAAACATTTTATTTTTAACGTATATTCGTACTTATGGAGGAAATGTATGCAGTAATATTATTGCTCATTACTATTGTTTTTATTGGCTTTTTTGCAGGATATGAAATTGCTTTTATTAGCACTAATAGATTATCTGTTGAGCTCAAGAAAAAACAAGGTAAACGTAGTGGAATTATTATTTCGGAGTTCTTAGAAAAACCTGCAGAGTTTATTGGCACTTGCTTAATTGGCTTAAATTTCTTTTATGTAATTTACGGATTATTGTTTGCACAAATTTTAAAAAATTCTTTCTGGAGTTTTTTTCATGTTCAAAACGAATACTTGCAATTAGGTGTTAATACATTTTTAGCAGGAATAGTTATTCTTGTTTTAGGAGAGTTTATACCTAAAGCAATTTTTAGAGCAAAGAATGAAACCTTATTAAACGCCTTTGCTCCAGTTGCAAATTTATTTCACAACTTATTCAAATCTGTTGCAGCATTATTTGTAAGCATTTCTCAGTGGGTATTGAAATACTTATTCAACCTACAGATGAATGAAAAAAGAGAAGTGTTTTCTCATATAGATTTAGAACATTTTTTTCAACAAACAAAAGAACATGATGATACAGGCGAAGAATTGAATAAAGAATTATTTGAAAACGCTTTAAGTCTTCCTACTGTTAAAGTACGCCAATGTCTTGTGCCTCGTACTGAAATTGAAGGAATTGAAATAAACGCTACAATAGAAGAAGTTAAACAATTATTTATACAAACAAAACTTACAAGACTAATTGTGTATGATGATAATATTGATACTATTTTAGGCTATATACATCAGTTAGATTTATTTAAACGACCACAAAATATACATGAAATTTTATTGCCCATTCCTGTAATTCCAGAAGCCATGAATGCCATAGATTTAATAAGCAAATTTGCTAAAGAAAGAAAAAGCATTGCATGGGTTGTAGATGAATTTGGAGGCACAGCAGGTATTGTAACAATAGAAGATGTTTTAGAAGAAATTTTTGGAGAAATACACGATGAATATGATACAGAAGAATTTGTAGAAAAACAATTATCTGCCAATGAATTTGTATTAAGCGGAAGACTTGAATTGGATTTACTAAACGAAAAATATAAACTCAACTTTAGTGTAAAAGAATCTGAAACCTTATCAGGTTACATCATCAATTATTATGGCACTATTCCTGCACGCCAAGAAACAATTATTATTGGAAATTATCAATTTGATATTTTGAGTGTAAGCGATACAAGAATAGAAACAGTAAAACTAAAACTGTTGTAACTGGAATAGAAAAACTACTACTATAACAACTTTTCTAAGGCAAACAAAATAACTTCCCTAAATATTCGTTCTTAAAATTGTTAATTTAGTTGCCTAATAATAAATCTAATGTCTGCCAAGACAAATACAGAAAACAACATAAACAGCTTGCTTCCTTTTTGCTATGAACAACTCATAAATCGTAGCAATATTTCTGATGCTTTGCAAAGTATTACAAAATGTATTGTTGAAAATACAGATGCAGTTTTTAGTTGTGTTTTTTTAAATAAAGCAAATGAAAAAAGAACTTACCAATACATCAATAAAAACAATACTACCTTAAACAAAAGTATAATAACACAAATTACAGATGAAATAGTTAATGTAAATATAGAGCCAAATATATTATACACCGAAGCAAACTTTTCTGCAATTAAAAACATAATTCATGCAACAGAAATAAACACTATTCTTATTTTTCCGATTAGTAAAAATGAATTGAAAGAGTTTATTATAATAGCATTTAAACATAAAATTAATACCGAACAATACCACACTCTATTACAAAAACTTGCTGTTGCAATTTCTAATTCTTCTACCACCGAAAACATACGCAACGAATTGTATTTAAGAAGCGATGTGTACGAATCTACCTTAGCTACTTTAAACCAACTTATTTGGGATTTTGATTTTAGAACAAATGTTATTCATGTTTTAGGCTTTGCTCCACGAATAGGAAATTTTATTCCTCAACAAACTATTACTACTGATTTTAAAGATTGGCTTCAAAAAGATACACACCCAGATGATTTAGTTAGAACAATTAATCATTTTCAAAACTCTATTAATTTACCCGATAAAAGTACTACAGAAATTATTTTTAGAGTTTTAGAAGCAACGAAAAAAGAGTATATATGGGTACATGTAAAACATACTCTTTTATGTGATGATGAAGGAAAGCCTGCCATTATGGTTGGTAGTATTTCTGATATTCACGACTCCAAACAAGTAGCATTTGAATTAGAAAAACACAAAGAAAAAAATGAAGAACTTATACAAATGCTGCGAGAAAATAACGAAAAATTTATTACCATTCTTAACAGCAGCAAGGATATTATTTTTACCATAGATCTTCAAACAGGGCAAATAGAAAATGTAAACAAAGCCATTAAAAAATTAGGTTATTCGCCCAAAGAATGGGTTGGTCAATACTATACTCAATGGACTTTAGAGAAAAGAAAAAAATTTCACGACATGTTGAAACATGCAAGTGAAAGCAATACATCTGTAAGAAGCAGGCAAGTTTCTTTTGCTACAAAAGACAATAAAAAATTAATTCCATTTGAGTTTTCAACTTCTGTATTTTATTTCAAAGAAAAAAAATACTTACTCTGTATTTTAAGAGATATTACTGAAAGGTTAGAGCATGAAAATAGTATTAAAAAAGTTACAGAACAACTAACACACCTTATTAACAACATTAATGATGTATATGCTATTTATAATTTCAAAGAAAAAAAATACGAATTTGTAAGCGATAATATTGAAAATTTATTAGGCTGCAGTAAAGCAGATTTTATAGCACATGGTTTATATTGGGAAGATTTAGTTTATACCGATGATTATGTTAGTGCTAAAAACCAAATGAATGAAATAATTAATAATAAAGGAAGAGGAGAGTTTTTTTATAGAATAGTTACACCTGTTGGAGAAACAAAAATGTTATTAGAAAAAGTAACAACATCAATAAATAAAGAAGGAAATGTAGATAGAATTTATATTGTAAAAGCCGATTATACACACATTGAAAATGCAGAACAAAACCTGATTGAGAGCGAAAGAAAATTTAGATTTATTTCTGAAAATATTACAGACCTAATAACTATTATTGATATAGATGGAAGATTTATGTATGTTTCTCCATCATCTGAAAAAGTTATAGGATATACTACGGAAGATTTAGTTGGCAAAAATTCTATATTCTTAATTCATAAAGAAGATATAACCCCTTATATAGAAGAAGCTTTAGAAAAATCTGTTTTTGATAAAAAAGAAGTTATACTCAGGTATCGTATTTTATCAAAACAAGGAAATTATTATTGGGTAGAAACACACTTTAAACCAATTATTGATGTAAACAATCAAACTACATCAATTATTTGCAGTACAAGAGATGTTACAGAACGTGAACAATTAATGAAAGATTTACAACAAGCTTTAGAAAAAGAAAGAGAATGGAACGAATTACGCTCACAATTTGTATCAATGGCATCGCACCAATTTCGTACACCTTTAACAGTAATTCAAAGTGGGGTAGAATTAATGGAAATGTATTTAGAAGATTTACCAGAACAAAACCAAAAGCCATTTAAAAAACAATTTAAAAAAATTGCATCAGAAGTAACAAGACTGCAAGATTTAATGAGTGATGTATTATTATTAGGTCGTGCCGATGCTCAACGAACACCTTTTAAACCTCAAAAAGGCAGCCTTGTGCAGTTTTGTAAAGATTTAATAACAAGCAGGTACAACAATCAAAAGCCCAAAGAAAGACAAGTAATATTATATGTTTTAGGTAATGAGCAAGAGGTAATTTTTGATTTTAAATTATTAGACCATGCCCTAGAAAATATTTTAAACAATGCTTATAAATATTCTGAAAAAGGCGAAATAAAAATGACTATAAGTTTTGAACATCATCAAGTAACTATTGCTATAACTGACGAAGGAATAGGCATTCCTGAAAATGATTTAGCTAATTTATTTCAACCATTTTATCGTGCATCCAATGCCAATGAATTTGAAGGTACAGGATTAGGATTATCTATTGTAAAAGAATTTATAGAAAAGCAAGGCGGACAACTTTTTGTAGAAAGTAAATTAAATAAAGGCACAACTGTAAAAGTTGTTTTATCTTTAAACCCAACTCATCTAAATTAAATACCATTATTCTTTAAAACTTTGTTATGAACTACTCCACAAAAATTCTTGTAATTGAAGATGAAGATAATATCAGAGAAAATATTCAAGAACTTTTAGAAGCTAAACATTATTTAGTACGCACAGCAGCCAATGGCAAACAGGGAATTTTAGAAGCTATAGAGTTTAGACCCAACATAATTATTTGCGATATTATGATGCCTAAAATGGATGGCTACAAAGTATTGGAGTATATTAGAAAAACAAGCATTATACAAAATACACCTTTTATTTTCCTAACTGCCAAAATTGATAGAAGTGATGTAAGACAAGGAATGCAATTAGGGGCAGATGATTATTTAACCAAGCCTTTTTCTTCTAAAGATTTAATTGCTGCAATTGAAGCAAGATTAAAAAAACAGCAAAAAATAATTGATGAATATTCAAAGGTTAAACACGAATTAGATACAACAGCTTTTGCATCTTACTACCACGAATTTAATACACCTTTACATGGAATTATTGGAGGTATTAATTTACTCCTAAACTCAAGAGATTCTTTTAATGACGCACAAATACAAGAGTTGTTATACTCCATTTTAAAATCTGGTTTAAGATTAAATCACTCTCTGGCAAACCTCATGTTATTCGAAGAAATTAGAAGAGCAGAAGTACATACAGAACTTTTAAGTATGTTTAATTCTGGCAGCACAGCTGGAAAATGGACAAGCAGAATTAAAACGGAATTAGATGTAATTGCAAAAGAAATTTATAATAGAGCAGATGATTTAGTTTTTGATATGCAATCTACAGATGTGCATATTAGTCCAGATTATTTATTAAGAATAATTTTAGAACTTACCGACAATGCTTTTAAATTTTCAGCAAAAGGAACAAAAGTGTATGTTACAGGAAAACCTGATGGCGATAATTATGTGATTGAAGTAAAAGATTTTGGCAAAGGATTTAATTTAGAAACTACTGATAATATTCAACCATTTAAACAACATACACGTTCCAAATACGAACAACAAGGTTTGGGTATAGGATTGTTTCTTGTAAAAAGATTGGTAGAATTTAATTCAGGGGAGCTAAAAATTCAAACAAAAGAAAATGAAGGAACTACAATTACGGTAATGCTTCCCTCGTTTGGAGTTTAATTTTAAACATAGATAAAAGCATCATTGCTGTATGCTATTTACATTCTTTATCTTCGTGTTATGTACCCCTTTTTAAGAAATGTATTATTTTGTTTTCCTCCAGAAGAAGTACATTATTTTGCAATGAATTCTTTAAAGTTGTTGAGCACTATACCAGCCTTAAAAAATTCATTAACACAAAGTTTTCAACTCAATCATTCATCTTTAGAAAAAAATATTTTTGGATTAAATTTTAAAAATCCTATTGGGCTTGGTGCAGGTTTTGATAAAAATGCTGTATATCTAAACGAATTAGAAACCTTAGGTTTTGGCTTTGTAGAAATTGGTACAGTTACCCCTCTTGCTCAACAAGGAAATGATAAACCCAGATTATTTCGATTGCCAAAAGATAAAGCATTAATAAACAGAATGGGTTTTAATAATGATGGTGTAAATGAAATAAAAAAAAGATTGTATCAATGGAAAAATAATAACAGCAGTAGTGCATTAATTATAGGAGGAAATATTGGTAAAAATAAAATTACACCCAACGAAAATGCTTGGAAAGATTATGAAATTTGTTTCAACGAATTATTTGATTGTGTAGATTATTTTGTAGTAAATGTAAGCAGTCCCAACACACCTGGATTAAGAGAGTTGCAAGAAAAAGATGCACTTAAAAAAATAATAGCACATGTACAAAATATCAATCATGGAAATACTGTACCCAAACCTTTGTTACTAAAAATAGCACCAGATTTAACCCAAGAACAATTAGACGATATTGTAGCATTAAGTTTTGAAATTAAATTAGATGGCTTAGTTGCAACCAATACAACCATTGCTAGACAAGGGCTTCAAACAAATGCTTCTGTTATTGAAACTATTGGAGCAGGAGGTTTAAGTGGTTTGCCCTTACAAAAAAGAAGCACAGAAGTAGTAGATTATTTAGCCAAACAAACTCAACATAAAATTCCAATCATTGCCAGTGGAGGAATTTTTACAGGCAATGATGTAAAAGAAAAATTAAATGCAGGTGCATCACTTGTTCAAGTTTGGACAGGCTTTATTTATCAAGGTCCATCAATAGTGAAAAATATTTGTAAAACATTGCTTACAGCAAATGAATAATTTTTTAGCTGCTATGATCAGCTACAACAACCCATTTACCTTTTATTTTTCTAAATAGTAAACTATAATGCCCAAAAATATTTCCAACTGTTCTGTTTAATTCCCACTTACCTATTACAAAATAATATTCATTCGAAAGCTTTTTAATGCTAATAAGAGTAGATGTAAATTTTCCCATATAAGCCGTATCAGGATAGCTTTTTTTGTAATTTTCCAACGTAGCATTATAGCCAAAAGTTAAACCCTTTTTACCAATAAACATAAGGCTATCATTATTCCAATAACCAATCATAAATTTCTCAAGGCTGCCATTATTCCATGCACTTTCTTGAGTCTTTAAAATTTGTTTTATGGCTTCTTCATCTTTGGTTTGAGAGTAGCTATTAAATGCAATAAAAACGAAAAACAGTAAGCTTATTTTCTTCATAAAATCAGTTTAAAAATACACATAATCACTAATAGTAGCATTAAAAAGTTTGTGAAATTATCATTGGATTATTGGTAGAAAAATAAAGTTAGCAGGAAGTTTGCTATTAAATTTCAGAAAGTATAACATCAAATTTTTGATTATTGTTTTGTTTAGGGTAAGATTAAAATTCTATTTCTTCCATTCAATATGTCCATTGACACCACTTTTTTCGAACACTTCTAAAATGTCTGCACAAAATTTTTGAGTTTCTGTATCGCCAATAGATTTTGCCAATTCATATAATCGGATAAACATTTTCTTGCCAGTTTCAGTTTGTCCTAAATTTTTCTTTCTAAAATTATGTGTTGCACACAAAGTTTGTCCGTTTTCTATTGTCGCTTTACCACCTAAATCTTTTGGTTTTATATGATCAACTTGCAATTCTACTCCGTCTTCACGACCTTTTTTACCACAAATAACACAACGATATTTATCTCTTTTCAAGATTTCTTTTTTTTGTGCTGCAGTAAAATCTTCTAATTCTCTTTTTTGAATAAAATCTGGATCATAACGATAAATGCCTTTTCCAACTTTAATAAGCTGTCCTTGTTGGGCAAGTTTTCTTATACCTCTGTCTGGGTCTCTAAAAACTTCGCCTATTCTTTTTTTCCATTGTTCAGTTACCCAATCAACAATTTCAGGATGCTTTATGTCTCTATTGGGGTTCTTTTTGAAGAACTCCATTATGAGTTCTGCTTGTGTTAACTTTGCCATTTTTAAAATCTAATGTTCCGGTTTCTTTAATAATACGTTGCTTTGCAACTTCACAATATTTTTTATCTATTTCAAGCCCAATTCCAACACGATTATTGTTCTCAGCAGCAATTAGTGTTGTTCCACTACCTGCAAATGGGTCAAACACAACATCACGAACAAAACTAAAAAGTTTTATACCCCTATGTGGCAAATGAATTGGAAAAGGTGCTGGATGCCCAATACGTTTTTTACTTTCACCATTGAATGTCCAAAGTCCGTTTGTCCAATCCATAAAATCTTCTTTACTAATATCAGATTGTTTTGTTCCTCCGGTTTTTTTCCATTCGCCTTTATAAAGTACAACAATTAGCTCAACAGGTGCAATTACAAATGGTGCAGATGCAGAAAGCCACGAACCCCAAGCGGTTCGTCTTGAAATGTTACCTTCGTTCCAAATAATTGTAGAGTGATATTTCCATCCAATTTTTTGAGCAATTTTTGTTAAGTCTGCACCAACGGCTTTTTGTCCACCTTTGTTTTTGTCAAGTGGTATGTTGAGCAAAAACCTTGCTTGTGGTTTACTCCAATTAAAAACATTTGTCATCCATTTTTCAGAAAACTCCAAATACTCTTCGTAGGTCAAATCATCTTTATTGGAATTGTATTGAATGTCCACGTTGTAAGGTGGCGAAGTTACTGTTAAATCAATAAATTCTTTGTCAAATGTATTTGCATTTAATACATCACCTTGAAATAAGATAGTGCTTTTATGACGAAAATATTCGTTGCGATAGGAAACAGATGGTTCTTGCAAAATGTCGTAATTTTTCTCTGGAATAGCATATTCCTTCAGTTTTTTTGCTCTATTTATTTTTGCTACTGTTGCCAAAACATATTCGTTTTAAAGTTGTTTCAAAGATAGAAGTTTTTTTAGGTTGCATTTTGTTTTAATGAAAACTTTTGCCATTTGCTTTGTTTCTCGTTAATGTTAGTTGTATCAATAAAAATTGCACCCAAATTAAAATTTAGCGTAAAAATAATACTCTAATTACTTACCTTCGCAACCTTTAAAATAAGGCTTTACAAGCATTTTGGGCAATGAAAAAATATAAAGAATTTGAAGGGTTAAACCTCCCGGTTATAGAAAAAGAAATATTACAACAGTGGCAGCAAGAAAAAGCTTTTGAAAAAAGCATTTCTTTAAGAGAAGGCTCTACACCTTTTGTGTTTTACGAAGGTCCACCAAGTGCCAATGGTATGCCAGGCATTCATCATGTTATTTCAAGAACATTAAAAGATTTAGTGTGTCGTTACAAAACCATGCAAGGCTTTCAGGTAAAACGTAAAGGTGGTTGGGATACGCATGGTTTACCTGTAGAATTAGGAGTAGAAAAAGAATTAGGCATAACTAAAGAAGATATTGGTAAAAAAATATCTGTTTCTGATTATAATCAAAAATGTAGAGAAGCAGTTCTGCGTTATAAAAAAGAATGGGATGATATTACTACCAAAATGGGCTATTGGGTTGATTTGAAAGAGCCTTATGTAACTTTCGAAAATAATTATATAGAAAGTCTTTGGTGGCTATTAAAAAAGTTATACAATAGAAATTTATTGTACGAAAGTGTAAGTATTCAACCTTATAGTCCTGCTGCTGGCACAGGTTTATCTTCACACGAATTAAACCAACCAGGTACTTATAAAGATGTAAAAGATACCAGTGCAACAGTTTTGTTTAAAGTAAAAGAAAACGAAAAAAATAAATTTCAAAATATTGAAGGAAATATTTTTTTCATGGCTTGGACTACAACACCTTGGACACTTCCTTCAAATTTAGGGCTTACAGTTGGTGCCAATATTGATTATGTTTTAGTAAAAACATTCAACCCATTTGCTCATCAAATTATTCATGTAATAATAGCCAAACCCTTAATTGGTAAGTATTTTAAGGCAGAAGATGAAAATGGTGATTTTGAAAATTATCAACCAGAAAATAAAATAAATCCTTGGCAAATTATAACCCAATTTAAAGGATCTGAATTAGAAGGAATAGCTTACGAGCAACTATTACCTTTTGAGGCAAACTCAACAGATAATCCTAATGCATTTAAAATTTTATTAGGCGATTTTGTTACAACAGAAGATGGTACAGGTATTGTACATACAGCTCCAGCTTTTGGTGCAGATGACTTTCGTGTAGGCAAAAAATATGATATTGGTATTTTAACAATGGTAGATAAAAGAGGAAAATTTTTATCAGGGATTAAAGATGGTGTTTTTTTGTATGGCGATGAATATGTAAAAGAAGCTTACTTAACCGATGCTGAAAAAGAAACTGAATTTTTAAAACAAAAGCAAATTTTAGAAGCCAACGGAAAAGTAAAAGATTTAAAAAAATATTTAAGTGTAGATGACAGAATTGTGTTGAAATTGCAAGAAGAAGGTAAACTGTTTAAGAAAGAAAAATACGATCATAATTATCCTCATTGTTGGCGTACAGATAAACCTATTTTATATTATCCATTAGATGCATGGTTTATTAAAACTACTGCATTAAAAGATAGAATGGTTGAACAAAACAAAACCATTAATTGGAAACCTAAAAGCACAGGAGAGGGGCGTTTTGGTAACTGGTTAGAGAATATGGTAGATTGGAATTTGTCTCGTTCAAGATATTGGGGAACTCCTTTGCCAGTATGGAAAACAGAAGATGGAGAAGAGCAAATTTGTATTGGAAGCATTACAGAGTTAGAGGCAAATATTCATCCAAACAGCCCTGTACAAAATATTACAGATTTACATAAACCACAGGTAGATGAAATTATTCTTAAATCAACCAGTGGAAAAGAAATGAAACGAGTTTCAGATTTGGTTGATGTTTGGTTCGATAGTGGTGCCATGCCTTATGCTCAATGGCATTTTCCTTTTGAAAATGTACAAACTTTTACTGAAAATTATCCAGCAGATTTTATTGCTGAAGGTGTAGATCAAACTCGAGGCTGGTTTTATACTTTACATGCTATAGCATCATTAATAAAAGAAGACATTATTGAAGAATTAACTAATCAAGGTTATGATGCTACTATAATAGAGAAAGTAAAAGGCATAGCATACAAAACTGTTGTAAGCAATGGTTTGGTATTGGATAAGAATGGAAATAAAATGAGCAAACGCTTAGGCAATGTAGTAAACCCATTCGAAACAATTGAAAAGTATGGTGCCGATGCTACTCGTTGGTATTTAATTACCAATGCTTCGCCTTGGGATAATTTAAAATTTGATATAGAAGGAATAAAAGAAGTACAACGAAAATTCTTTGGAACTTTATACAACACTTACCAGTTCTTTGTATTATATAGTAATGTAGATGGTTTTGCTTTTAAAGAAAATTATATTCCTTTAGAACAAAGACCAGAAATAGACAGATGGATTTTATCTTCTTTAAACACATTAATTAAAGAAGTTACTGCATCTATGAACGATTATGAGCCTACCAATGCAGGAAGATTAATAGAAAATTTTGTAGATGAACATTTAAGCAATTGGTATGTTCGTTTATGCAGAAGACGTTTTTGGAAAGGCGAATACGAACACGATAAAATTTGTGCTTATCAAACCTTGTACGAATGTGTAGAAACAATAGTTCGTTTAATAGCTCCTATTTCACCATTCTTTAGCGATGCCATTTTTCAAAACTTAAATAAAATTACACAGCGTTTCGAGGCAAATTCTGTTCATCATGTTTTATATCCAACACATAATGAAACAGCCATAGATAAAGCATTGGAAGAAAGAATGCAATTAGCTCAAGATACTTGCTCATTGGTTTTATCTATTCGTAAAAAAGCAAACATAAAAGTTCGTCAGCCATTGCAAAAAGTAATGATACCTGTATTAAATCCTGAAATGAAATTACAATTAGAAAGAGTGGAGGATTTAATTAAAAGCGAGGTAAATGTAAAAGAACTACAATACTTAACAGAAACAGAAGGTATTATTAAGAAAAAAGCAAAAGCCAATTTTAAAATTTTAGGTGCAAAGCTTGGGGCAAATATGAAAGAAGCTGCTTCATTAATTGCCAGTTTTAACCAACAACAAATTGCAGAATTAGAACAAAAAGGTGCAATAGAAATAGCTATCGAAAATACATCTTATACTATTTTACAAAATGATGTAGAAATTATAGCAGAAGATATACCAGGTTGGTCAGTAGCTTCTAAAGGAAGCCTAACTGTAGCTTTGGATATTACAATTACTTCTGAACTGCAAAGTGAAGGCGATGCCAGAGAGTTTGTAAATCGTGTACAAAATATTAGAAAAGAAAACAATTTTGAACTTACAGACCGTATATTCGTGCAAATAGAAAAAAATAATGTTCCTGAGAGCATTGAAAACTCTATCAATCAACATAAAACTTATATTTGCGGCGAAATTTTAGCAGATTCTATTAATTGGGAAACCAATATTTCTCATAAAATTGTAGAAATAGAAGTTAATAGTGTTTTGCTAAAGATTGCAGTAACAAAAAAAGGATAAGCTTATGGCAACTAAAAAAATTGCTCCTAAAAAAGCTGTTAAACCTGTAAAAAAGGTAGCACCTGTAAAAAAAGCAAAAGCAGCAGCAAAACCTGTTGCTAAAAAAACAGTAAAACCTGCTAAGCCTGTAAAAAAGGTAGCACCTGTAAAAAAAGCAAAAGCAGCAGCAAAACCTGTTGCTAAAAAAACAGTAAAACCTGCTAAGCCTGTAAAAAAGGCTGCACCTGCCAAAAAGGTAAAAGTAGTAGTAAAACCTGTTGCTAAAAAAACAGTAAAACCTGCTAAACCTGTAAAAGAAAAAAAGCAAAAAATAGAAAAACCTGTAAAAATTAAAAAAGAAAAGGTTGAAAAAATTAAACCTATTAAAGTGCCTAAGGCTCCAAAAGAAAAAGTGAAAAAAATTTTAAAGGCTTCGGATATTATTAAAAAATCTGCTCCAAAAGTTACCAAAGCAAGTGGAATAGAAAAATCTACTACAATAATTCCTTTAAAACAAAGACCTAAAAAAGCAAACGAAGAACCTGTAAAAGAACTAAAAGCACCACCTAAAACAAGTGTAAAAACTTCAAAACCTTATCAACCTGGTTATACACCCTTAGGTTCAAGAGTTGAAGTTGCTGCACCTGGTGCTCCTTTAGTAAGATATAGTGATGCTGAGTTAAATGAGTTTAAAGAAATTATTATAAAAAAATTAGAATCAGCAAAAAGAGAGTTAGCCTATTTTCAAGGCGTAATAACAAGAAAAGATGAAACAGGAGACAATGACGAAGGACGATATATGACAATGGAAGATGGTAGCTTGAGTATGGAACGTGAACAAATAGGACAAATGGCAAGCAGAACAATTAGCTATATAGATAATTTAAACAAAGCCTTGATGCGTATAGAAAATAAAACGTATGGTGTATGTAGAAAAACAGGAAAGTTAATTGATAAAGCTCGTTTGCGTGCAGTGCCTCATGCTACTTTAAGTTTAGAAGCAAAACTTGGTTTAGTAAAAACTTCATCTGAAGAGTAAAATTCTCAAAATATAAAAATTAGCTTTAGCCCCGAAAGGGGCTTTTTATTTTTTTTCAAAAAAAACATACTGATAAACTCCTTTTTCTATTTTTTATAAATAACTTTTCTTGTAGATTTGATTGTGGCAACTCCTTTATTAACTATAACATTTCTTGGAACTGGTACAAGCAGTGGTGTACCAATGATTGCTTGCGATTGTAGAGTTTGTACTTCAAATAACTCCAAAGATAAAAGGCTTAGAAGCAGTATTATGATTCAATCTGCTACAACAACTATTGTTGTTGATACAACACCAGATTTCAGGTATCAAATGCTTCGCAATAAAGTAAAAAAATTAGATGCAATTTTATTTACACATCCTCACAAAGATCATATTGCAGGCTTAGATGATGTAAAAGCATTTAATTATTTTTCTAAAAAAACAATGCCTTTATATGCAAACACTTTAACTGAAGATGCTTTACGCAGAGAATTTTATTATGCATTTTCTGATAAAAAATACCCTGGTGTGCCTGAATTAGAAATGAATACAATTGATACAACATCTTTTTTAATTGGCGATATTCCTATACAACCCTTTATTGTTTGGCATTTGAAAATGCCTGTGTTTGCTTTTAAGTTTGGAGGTTTTACATACATAACAGATGCTAACAAAATTGATGAACATGAAAAAGAACTAATAAAAAATTCAAAAGTTTTAGTACTGAATGCTTTAAGAAAAGAAAAACATTTATCTCATTTTACATTAGATGAAGCAACACATTTAGCCAATGAATTAAACGCTAAGCAAACTTATTTTACACACATTAGTCATCAACTTGGCTTACATGATACAATAAACAATCAACTACCTACACATATACAATTAGCTTACGATGGATTACAATTTCAAGTATAATTTTTAAAATAAAATAGCTGAACCTTTTAATTAAAATGTAATGAAAAAATTATTAAAAGAATATTTTACATTTTCAAAAAAAGAAAGAGCTGCCGTATTTATTCTTCTACTAATTATTATTACTGCTGTAATACTTCCTTATTTTTTAAAAATAAAAACCAATAAAGTTGTTGTAGATAAAGCTTTGGCAGATACTATTGCTGCACTACAAAGTAGAAAAGAAAAAGATAAAACATTTGTATCTAACAATAAAAAAGATTCAACAAATGTAACAATGCTTACAGCAACGCTATTCTATTTTGACCCTAATACATTAGATGCTGAAGGTTGGAGAAAACTTGGATTAAGAGAGCGAACCATTCAAACTATTTTAAATTATACAAGCAAAGGGGGTAGGTTTAGAAACCCTGAAGACATCAGGAAAATATGGGGTTTAAGTAAAGATGAAGCAGATAGAATTATTCCGTACATAAGAATTGAACAAAAAAATAACACTTACACAAACAATAAAAATTCAAGTAATAAAGAAACTTTGTTTGATGTAAATACTGCAACTGTATGGCAGTTGAAACAAATACCAACTATGGGTACATCGCTACCATATAGAATTGTAAAATATAGAGAGAGATTAGGAGGTTTTATTGCAATACATCAAGTAAAAGAGGTTTATGGTATGAAAGATTCTTTGTACAATAGTATATTGCCCTATTTAACTTTTAAGCATACAAAAATTAAACAAATAAATCTTAATACTGCTTCTGAATCTGAATTAAGTGCACATCCTTATATTGATAAATCAATAGCAAAAGCAATAGTTGAACAACGAAGTAAAAATGGTGCATATAAAAAAGTAGATGAATTGAAAACGAAAATCTTTTTTCTAACAGATTTTGATTTTAATAGAATAGCTCCTTATGTAACTGTAAGTGAAAATTAGTTTTTTTCTAAACATCAATACTAACATTTACCCATTCATCATCAAAAGTTGCATTGTATTTTTTATAAAAATGGATAGCTGGTTCGTTCCAATTTAAAACTTGCCAAACAATACCAGAAAACTTTTTTTCTTTTGCTTCATCAATTAATTTATTCATTAAAAGTTTACCAATTCCTTTTCCTCTATAGTTTTCTGTAATAATAATATCTTCTAAATACATTCGTTGTCCTTTCCAAGTGCTGTAACGAATGTAGTACAAAGCAAAGCCTACAATTATTTCTTTATTGTTAGCATTATCGCATGCAACCCAACTCCAACAAACAGGGTTTTTACCAAAACTACTTTCTTCGAAATGTTCTAAAGATACCGTTACTTCGTTAGGTGCTTTTTCATACAACGCCAATTCGTGTACAAGCTCTAACAGGCGTTTGCAATCTTTTTTTTCTGCTCTTCTTAATGTAATCATTTGATGAATAGAGATGTAATTTTTTTTAAAAAATTATTGACCTTGAGCTAAACTATAACCTTTTTTGTCTCCCCAACTATTCAATAATTCTAAACTACAAATTTTAAAATCACCACTAAGGCTTACATACAAACCAATAATATCTTGTTGATTCAACGCATCATTATCTATACTTTCAAATCGTGCATTATATTGGTTTACTAAGTTTGTATAACGGCTACCTGTAGGCCAAACTTGAGTGCCACGATTGCTTATATTAACAAGTTTAAATTTTACACCTGCATGACGTAAACATTTTTTTGCCAACTCTTCTGGCTGAACATTACTTTCAATAAACATATCTACACCTACAATTTTTTCACTAATGTTTTCTGTTGTTTCCAACATAGGATTTTCGTCTAAATGCAATACAGTACAAGAGTAGGCTACATCATCTATATTTGGTTTAGGATTGTGTTTTGGCTGTTTACCAAAGTTCGAAATAATTGTATCAGCAAATGTTGTTGTATTTACAGATGGGGTTGATTTATCTCCAAAATCTCCAGTATGTACGCCACTTTCTAACGTATAAAGCAAAGCATTTTCTATCAATGTAGCACTTTCCATTAAACCCAAGTGTTGCAACATGCCTATACCACTTAATAATAATGAAGTAGGATTAGCAATATTTTTTCCAGCAATGTCTGGAGCAGTTCCATGCACTGCTTCAAAAATTGAAATATGGTCGCCAATATTTGCACTTGGTGCAAAACCTAAACCACCCACCAAACCTGCACATAAATCACTAACAATATCTCCTTGTAAATTGGTTAAAACAACTACATCGAATAAATCGGGTCGTGTTACCAATTTCATACACAAATCATCTACAATTACATCATCTGCTTTTAATTCAGGATATTCTTTTGCTACTTCATAAAAAACTTCTAAAAACAAACCATCTGTAATTTTCATGATGTTTGCTTTATGTCCACAAGTAATTCTTTTGGCTCCTTTTTTCTTAGCCATTTCAAAAGCATAACGAATAACTTGTGTACTACCAGGTCTTGTAATAAATCTTCTACTCAAAGCTACATCATGTGTAAGCATGTGTTCTACACCACCATAAGTATCTTCAATATTTTCACGAACTATTGTAACATCTATAGGAATACCAGCTTTGCTAAAAACAGTATCTACGCCATGCAAAGTTTGAAAAGTTCTTTTGTTGGCATAAGTATTCCATGTTTTGCGGGCAGTAACATTTACACTTTTTACTCCTTTTCCTTTTGGAGTTTCCATAGGTCCTTTAAATAAAATACCAGTATTTTCAATGGTTTGTTGAGCTTGAGGGGTCATTCCATTGCTGAAACCTTTATCAAAAACCCATTTACCCATTTCTACTATTTCGTATTCCAATGCAACCTTAGCAGCATTAAAAATTTTTAAAGTCGCATCCATTATTTCAGGTCCTATTCCATCACCTTTTGCAACAGCAATCTTTATCATACTTTTAATATTTTGCTGCAAAAGTAAGGGTTGAAATAGTTTTAAACTTATGATTAATGATTTATGCCTAAAACCCTTTAGTTGCAAGCCTCTTAGTGTTAAAAATGTACATAATAACTCAATCAATTTATTTTGCAGAAACGATTGTAGTGAAATAAAATTTACCTTTATGGAATGACAATTTCTATCAAATTATATTTTTCATTTTGCTTTACAACAATTTTAATGAGTTGTCAGGGACAAAATATTTACACAAAAAATAAAACTATGAGTACTACTAAAAATAATAATCCTATATACTCTACAACAGATACAAATAAAGTTGTAATGAAAGAGGAAGAATGGAAAGAAATTCTTACACCAGAGCAATACTATATAGCAAGACAAAAAGGTACTGAACGTCCTGGTTCGAGTAAGTTTGAAAACTTTAAAGAGCAAGGAACTTACTATTGTGCAGCTTGTGGTAACCCTTTATTTGTAAGTGATACAAAGTTTGAAAGTGGTTGTGGTTGGCCCAGTTTTTTTGCACCTTTTCAAAAATCTACTTTAATCTATACACCAGATTTTTCGCATGGAATGAATAGAACTGAAGTGCAATGTGCACGTTGTAAAGCTCATGTAGGGCATGTGTTTGAAGATGGTCCTAAACCAACAGGATTAAGGTATTGCATTAATGGAGCTATTTTAAATTTTGAAAAAAAACCTGAAGAAAAAAAGTAAATTACTTTTCAGGGAATAGTTTTTTGTACATTGACTTTTGAGAAAGTTCTATCATTTCACCAGGCTGTAAATTATTCAAAGTAATAGTTTCAATTCTGTAACGTATCAATCTTAATGTAGGAAACCCAGTTGCAGCAGTCATTTTCCTTACTTGTCTGTTTTTGCCTTCTGTTAAAAGTAATTTTATCCAAGAAGTTGGTACATTTTTTCTAAAACGAATAGGAGGGTTTCTTTCAGGAATTATAATTTGTTCAGTAATAATAGATGCTTTTGCTTTTTGAGTAGTATAAGGTTGTCCGTTTACATTTATAGTAACACCATTGCTTAATTGCTCTAAAGCATTTGTATTTATTGAGCCTTCTACTTGCACCCAATATTCTCTTTCATGCGTATGAGTAGGATGTAACAATAAATGATTTAGTTTTTTATCGTTCGTAAGAATTAATAATCCTTCGCTATCATAATCTAATCTTCCAACAGGATAAATATTTTGTGGAAGTTTAAAATAATGTGCAAGCGTTGTTTTGTTTTCTTTACTTGAAAACTGACTGAGTGTGTTGTAAGGTTTGTATATAATAAAGTAACGCAACATAATACAAATAAAAAGTGCCGCAAGGGCGACACTTTATATATGGATGGGTTAGTAAGTACTGGGAAATAAATTTCCCACCACAATAATAAAAAGAGTTTTTACTTCTAAGAAAATTTTTGCAATAAACTTATTCACATTTTTAAACGCAGTTGTGAATTTGAAAAAGCATTTTAATTTTTTTTGAGGGTTCTAAAAACAAAAACTGTTGTAGAGTGTAAGAGAAAAAAATACGTTCCTCTGAAATATTGATGAATAAAGAGTTTCAGCTATTTTTATTTTTGTGAAATAAATTTTCAGAAAGTTTTTTTTCTTGCAGCAACAAATTATTTCGTATGAACAAGCAGTAAGTTTTTTTTTAAAATATTTTTATTGAAAAAGAAAATGTGAATGAAATAATTTATGTTGTTCTTTAAAAAAATTAAAATTCAATTTTACTTATTTCATTTCGTTGTAAAATTTATGAAAGTATGGAATAGTTTCGATGCCTTTGTAGTAATTAAATAAATCGTATTTTTCATTTGGGCTGTGTAAATTATCGCTATCTAAACCAAAGCCCATGAATACAGTTTTTAATCCTAACACACTTTCAAATAAAGCAGTAATAGGAATACTTCCACCACCACGCACAGGTATTGGTGCTTTGCCAAATGCTGCTTCAATAGCTTTTGCTGCTGCTTTGTATTCAATGCTATTTACAGGAGTCATGTAAGGGTCGCCACCATGATGCACACTTGCTTTTATTTGAATATAATCTGGAGCAATTTTATACAAATGGTCTATCAATAATTTTTCAGTTTTTGCAGTTGTTTGGTTAGGAACTAATCTGCAACTAATTTTTGCAAAAGCCTTACTCGGTAAAACTGTTTTTGCTCCTTCGCCAGTATAACCTCCCCAAATTCCATTTACTTCTAAAGTTGGTCTTATACCTGTTCTTTCATTGGTGGTATATCCTTTTTCTCCCCATAATGCTTTTACACCTAAATCATTTTTAAATTCTTCTTCATTGTAAGGAGCTTCAGCTAACTGCTTTCTTTCTGCATCACTGCATACAACTACATCATCATAAAAGCCTGGAATAGTAATGTGATTATTTTCATCGTGTAACGAAGCAATCATTTTTGATAAAATAGTAATAGGATTAGCAACTGCACCTCCATAAACACCACTATGTAAATCTCTGTTAGGTCCTGTTATTTCTACTTCTATGTATGTTAATCCTCTTACACCAACATCAATGCTTGGGCTTTCCATACTAATCATTGCAGTATCACTAATTAAAATAACATCTGCTTTTAAAAGTTCTTTTTGTTGCTCTAAAAATTCACCTAAATGTTTACTGCCAATTTCTTCTTCTCCTTCAATTAAAAATTTTACATTAACAGGCAATGTGTTTGTTTTTACCATTGTTTCCAATGCTTTTACATGCATATAAAATTGTCCTTTATCATCGCATGCACCACGAGCAAAAATTTTTCCATCTTTTATAACAGGCTCAAAGGGTCCGCTATGCCAAAGTTCTAAGGGATCTGGAGGTTGTACATCATAATGACCATAAACCAATACCGTAGGTTTTGAAGCATCAATAATTTTTTCTCCATAAACAACAGGATGTCCTGGTGTTTGATAAATTTCTACTTTACCTGCACCTGCTTCTAAAAGCCTTTGTTTTACAGCATTTGCACAAGTAATCATGTCATCCTTATTTTCACTTCTTGCACTAATACTTGGTATGCGTAATAAATCTAATAGCTCATTTAAGAAGCGTTCTTTGTGTTGCTCTTGATATTCTTTCCAGATTTGCATAACTAATAATTTTTTTGAACAACGAATGTAAGAATGTTTTTTAAAGACTGATAAACTGTATTTAAAACAAAACATTTATCTTAGGCACAAATTTTATTTTTTCATTTAAAAAAATATTTATGATTACACTAAACAAAGATTGGAAAGCAGGAAAAGAATTTTCTATTTTAATTCTAAGATTGGTTGCAGGTTTTGTTTTGCTTTATGGTCATGGGTTTGGAAAACTTTCTACAATTTTCACAGGGCAAGAAATTAAATTTTTTGACCCTATTGGTATAGGAGCAAATCCGTCTTTTTACTTAGCAGCATTTGCCGAAGGAATTTGTGCAATATTGTTGATGCTTGGGCTTTTTACGAGATATGCAGCTATAGTATTGGCAATAAATTTTTTAGTAATTTTTAAAGTACATTTTAAAGATGGTTATGAAGCTTTGGAATTAATATCGCTTTATTTATTTACATATATTGCAATAGTTTTTGCTGGTGGAGGAAAATATTCTTTAGATAATTTGTTGTTTAATAAAAAGCGATAAATTATTTTTTGAATAAAGCCACAAACATGCTGTCTGCTTCTTTATCATAACCTTTTAATACTTCGAATTGTATTAATTGTAAAGAATGTTTTTCTTGAATAAAGGAAACAACCCCTTCGTTTTCTGCTTTAAATACAGAGCAAGTAATGTATAAAAAATAGCCACCATTTTCTATTTGAGAAACTACATTGCTTACAATATTTTTTTGCAATGTTGCATACTCTTTAATTTTTTCTGTAGAAAAAAATAAAATTTGTTCTGGTGTTCTACTCCAAGTGCCACTACCACTACAAGGCACATCACAAATAACTATTTTAAATTTTGCTTGAAAAGGTTTCCAATTTTTTGAAGCAATGTCTGCAACAAATGAATGATAGTTTTTTATGTCTGCTTCATTAAATCGTTTTTGTAAATTATGCAATATGTTTTTTCGTATATCGCTTACAGTAAGCTGAATATTGCCCAAAATATCTTTTGCTAATATAGATTTTCCTCCACTGGCTGCACAACAATCCCAAATTGTAAAAACAGAACTATTGCTGTTTTTTTCTAATGATTGAATGAGTGTAAAATATTTTGAAATTTGTTGAGAGGAATAATCTTGAATTACAACTTCTTTATTGATGTTTAATAACTCATTTATTTTAGAAGCATTAGGCAATGCTATACAAGTATCATGTAGTATTTTAAAATTCAATTCAGCTTTTTTTAATTTTTCTATTACCGAATTTGTATAATGTGGGCGTACTCTTAGAAACAAGTTGGGTTGAATAAGATGAGCTTTTGCAAAGGCAGTAAAATCAATACTTTCGCTTACTTCATTTTTGAAAGGAAAAATATCTTCAACATTAAAATTTTCAAATTCACTTTTAATAAATTCTATCCTTTTGCTTAATTCTTTATGCCAATTATCTAACCAATTATTTTCGAATAAATCTTGCCAATTATTTACTTGGGTATTACATAAAAATAATGCCGTTTTTATTTTTTCTTCAATAGTTAGTTGCGGTAATGCTTTTCCAATTCTACAATAACAATAACATAATTCTGAAATAAACTTCCTGTCTTTGCTGCCATGTTTTTTATGAGATGAGAAGTAGTTTTTTAAATAATAATTCAAAGGCTCTGAACCATTGTAGTTTTGTAATAAAGTTTTTGCAGTATTTAAGTAAGCATGAAATCGCATGAAGAATTTTTTTTAAAAGTAAATAGTTCGTGTTTAATTGCTACGAAATAATTACAAAAAAAGCCCTGCTTTTCAGCAAGGCTTTGAAAAATAAATTTTTTTAAAAAACCATTAATTCCAGCTAATAGTAAAATCATCAATAGCAGATGAAGGACGATTGCTTGCACCTGTTGAAGCTGATAGGGCTGAAATTCTTATGGTTACTTTTTGAGATTTATTATCTATAGCTCCTCCAAAATTTACATTAATGGTATTGCTTGAAAAAGTTGAAGAGGTAGTCATTGTGCCTGTAGTAGAAGCAGCAGTAAATGAAGTAGGAGAATCGCCTAAAGCATAATCAACACTCCAAGTAGTTGTTCTACCAACAGAAGGGTCTAATGATTGTAATAAGAATTGTAATTGAACATTGTTTTTACCTGTTGTATTATCAATTTCAAACACAAAAGAAGCACCTGGGTCGTAACCTGCAGAACTTGTTTGGCGAACGCCTAATGCTCTGTTAGTGGCTGCATCTTGTGTTGCTTGGTCAGCAGTTGCAGTTAAACCAGTTGCAGATGCAAAGTTTTTGAAACCTACACTAACGTTTGTCCAAGAACCTAAAGATGTATTTAAAGAACCTAATGTACCAAGACTTGTATTTGTTGCACTATAATAAACTTTTACACCTGCTGGTGCCCCAGAGGCAATATTATTAAAGTTCATTATGAAAGGAGAAGTAGTACCTAAATTTATTCCAGTACCTGTTCCTCCACCACCACCTGCTACAACATCTGCAGCACTTCTAATAGTGATTTGTGGTGTACCGTTATATAACGATACATAACCAGTAAATGAAGTTGCATTTGCAGGAAGTGTAGCTACACCTAAAGTTGTTCTAACAAAAGAAACTATTGAGCCGCTTGCATCTGTAACATTGTAGTTTGTACCTGTAGTATTTGTAGATGTTTGTGCTATTGAAACATTTGAAAGTTTTACAACTGTAGAAGCCCAATTATTGATATTAGTACCAATTTGTGCAACAGTTGCACTTCTTGGGGTTACTGTACCAGTGCCTAATTTTTGAGCATTTACAATATTGGTAATTTGTAAATCGCCATTGAATAAAGCTAATGTTAAACCAGATAATTCAACAGCAGCACTATCGTTTAAAGCAAAGTTTGGATTGATACCTGGAAAACGTAATTGTAAACCAAAACCACTACCATCTTGTATTCTATAATTACCAGTGGCTTCGTTTAGTGTATTTGAAACTATGGTTCCTCTAATACCAGTATTTGCAGGAATAATTGCACCATCGCCTAATGCTCTAATTTCTTGAATTGTTTTATAAATAAGCGTAGGGCTTACACCACTACCACATCTTGCACCTGTAAATTGTACATCGCTTGTATCACGAATTAATAATTGTTTAGTGCCATTAAAGAATGTATAAATAGCAGTAATAGAACCTTTTCCTTTTGCAACTTGTACACCCGAAAAATTAGAATAACTACTTGTTCTTAAAATGATAGTATTTCCAGCACAATTTTGTAAGGTTAAGTTTACTGCAGAGGCAGCTAAACTTGGGTCAGCATAAGTTCTTAAAGTATCGGCAGCATTGAATTGAAAGCCATCTAATTTAATTAAAGTGTTTTGAACAGTGTCTTGTAATGTAGTTTTTAAATCGCTAATACTATTAAATACTCTTGCAACAACAGGGTTTCCTAAACTTCCTTTGATAAGATATTTATCAAATAAATTTTGAGGGATAGGAGTTTGTGTAATAGTTGGTGTAGATGTATTAATGGCACCTAATTGAATCATTCCTCCATAATCACCTAAACACAAGCCTTTTACATTGATATATACTCTGCGACCTACAGGGTAATTATTGAATAAATTGTTTCCATCTAAACGTACAGTTATACCTCCTGTTGCATCTTGTATAGAAATAGATTTGTAAAAGTTTCCACTTCTATCATCTGCTACTACAATACCTGCAATTGTTTTGTCTTGCGTAATTTCTACTACTTGCCCTGCAGTTGGTAATAGTGCTTTTAACTCTTTTAAAGTCATGGTTACAGGCAAATTCGGGTCTGGAAAATTTGTATCAGGCTCATCGAATTTTTTATTACATGCTGCAATAATGGTAACAGTGGTTAGTGTTATAAATAATAATACCAACCAGTTTAATTGTTTGTGTTTCATATTTCTCATTTGAAAAAAGATTAAATGTTTTTTAAGTGTTTATTTTTTAAAATCTAAATGTTACGCTTGCAAAATAATTTAGCCCATAAGCATAATAATATTTTGGAGGAAATTTATTGATGTTTTTATCGGCATAATCGAAACGTAATTGTTCAAAGCCTCCAGAAATAATATTTTTATTATTCAGCAAATTATTAATACCTAAGTTAAATACCAAATAAGTTGGTTTTTTAAACCCAAAACTTTTTGGCAATTTCCAACTCCATCCACCAAAGAAATCTACGGTATAGTCATCATCTAATTTTTGTTGAGCCAAAATTGCTTCTCTTAAAGCAGCTTCATTTGGTTTAGTAATATCCAATCCGTCCACTGCATCAAAAGTTCTTCTTATGGGGTTAAAATCTAACCATCTATTGCCTGCATAATTTGCACTTAAACTAACAAACCAAAATTTTGGACTACGATAAGATAAACCTACACTATAAGCATTTTGAGGAGTGCCTGGTATTCTATAGTTCTGAGAATAAATTAAATCTTTTGTTAGTACTGCAGCACTATTATCTACTGTTACAGTAGCTTCTTGTCTGCTATCATAATAATATCTACCAACAGCAGCAGCTACATTTAAAGTTACGTTTCTCATTATTTTAGCTTCTGCACCAAACTCTAATCCAAAGTGTAATTTATCTATACCATTTATAGCATAATTTACAAAGTTCCTATAATCATCATGATAGAATGTTAAAACATTCATTTGATTTTTTATCTTAGTAAAGTAGCCGGTTAGTCTAATTTTTAATTTAGGTGCATTTAATACATAACCAGCTTCGGCAGTTTGTATATCTTCATTGGTTGTATTGTCTTGTATAAAATCTCTTGTACGAGGAGAAACATAAACATTATCAAATAAAGGAGCTCTAGACAAAATAGCTGCATTGGCATACAAATAATTTCTTCCATCTATTTTATAAGTTACACCACCTTTAACAGCAAAGTTGTTGAAATTATTTACACTTGATTTTCCATAAGAATTACTAGGAAATAATCCTGATTGATAACGACCTACACGCCAAAATTTTGTATTTGATATTTCACCAGCTATAAAGAAATCTACTTTTTTAAACTTGAAAACACTTTGTAACCAAGCGGCAGACTTTCTTATTGTAATATCATAATCGTAGCCAAATTTATCTCCTTTATATAAAATACGATTGGGTGTTATTAAATCGTTTTGATTGGCAGTTGTATTGCTTGGAAAATCTCTTTCTGCAAACTGGTTTAGGTTTACATAAAATTCTCCACCTAATAAATCTTCTACTTCTTTATAGTAATTATTGGTTTGTGCTTGGAAAGATAAGCCACCAGTAAGTTCTGTATTATTGCCAATGCTTGTATTGAATACTGAATTAAAATTTAAACGTCTTGTATCAATAATTCTTTCTTCTTGAATATAACGGCTTCTTTTGCCTGAAACTGTATTGCCTGCTATACCATTTGCATTTTGTATTATAGAAAAACTGTTTCTGTTTACTTCGTATAAGCCTTGCCAGTTTATTTGTCTTTTATTAATGTCGTTTTGCATAGCTTGCAATACTTGTTGTTGCAATGCATCGCCTAATTGATAGCTGGGTAAATATCTGTAATAATCTGGTCTTGGATCGGGTGCATTGTACCAGTCTAAAGCACTTGTACTTCTTTTGCCCCATGTAGAACTGATAGAAGTAGAAATGGTAGTACGATTATTGAAACGATATTCATCGTTTAAAATAAAAGTGGGTTGGTTGCTTCTTGAAATGCTTGCATTACGCACTTTTCCGTTTTGTAAACCCCAAGTTGGATTATAAAAATTATCTCCAGAAATTTTTCTCATTTCTTCTGTTGCTGCTGCTTGTCTGCCACTTTCTGTTGGTGCATTAAAAACAGATAATGATAATAAATGTCTTTGACCAAAACGTTTATCAACGCCTATATAATAGCTGTAACCATTGTAGTAGGTTCCTGGTACATAACCTTCATTAGCACCACGAAAACTTCCTGCAAAAACAAAAGTCCATCCTTTTTTGCTTGTTCCTGTACCATGATAAAAAGATAAACGATGGGCATAAGTTCTGTTACTTAGTGCATAACCAATTTGCGTTTGTTTGCGTTGTTTGCTTGCTCTTGCATCAATAGATGTAGAGGTAGCAATATCTCCAAAAGCAAAAGTGTTAGGTCTTAATCCTAAAGAAACATCTCTGTTTCTCATTACATCGTTTAAGCCACCCCATAAGCCAAAAGGTGTAAACCCATTATCCAAGTTATCCATTGGAACACCATTCATGTATGTAGTATTCAAATCGCCATCGTAGCCTCTGGCTTTAAATCTGAATGCATTAAAATTGAATGACATAACAGAGTAGAATGGGTCTCTTCCTGCTGTTAATACACTCGATACATTTTGTGCTCCTCCATCGCCTTGGTCATTTTCATCAATAGTTACCACAGCAATATTATCTGTCATGGCATCTTTGATTTCATCTGTAATGGTGGTGTCTCTTGCAACTGTAGTTGTAGTTTTTTTAGTTGCAGTAGATTTACTCTTTTGTGCCATTGAAGTTATAGGCACAGCCATTAATAATATAATGGCAATTTTTGTAAATTTCAGCATAAGTTTAATTTAATCCAAAAGGCAAATGTAAGGTCATTTTAATTAAATTGTATAACATTCAAAACTTCTAAAATGAGCCTTTCACCGATTAAAAGACAAATTATTTACCCATAATGCTGTTTGAATTGAAAAGAAATTAAAAGAAGGATATTTTTATTTGCGAATACTTTCTGCTAAAAATAAAAATTCGTGTATGAATGTGTGTACTGCATTCTGAAAACTTTCGTCTAATAAATTGCCTTCTTCATTAAATTTTTTATCAACCTGTGGGGTAATTAATAAATAAGGCGATGCAATACCAAATAATGCAGGTACTAATAATAATAATTGTTGACTGCTTCTTGCACCTCCTAATGCTCCTGTGCTTGCTGTTGCTATGCCAAAGGTTTTTCTGCTTTGTTTAGGAAAATGGTCAAATAAATTTTGCAGTGCAGGCGAATAGCTACCATTATATTCGGGTGTAACAATTATAAAAGCATCTGCTGCAAACATTCTTTCTGCCAAGGATTTAAATTTTTCGGGTGTTTCTTCTACACTTCTAAAAACTTTTTGTAATAAGCCTAAATCCCAATTTTTTACATTTATTAAGCCTATTGAATGGTTGCTTTTTTGTTTTAATTCTTTTTCTAAAAATAAAGCTAACCTGTGTGTAACACTTGCCTGTCTTGGGCTTCCACTAATTATTTCTATGTTCATACTCCTGTTTCTTTAAAGCAATATTACAGAACCTGTCAATAAGATTCTGTAATATTGAAACTATAATTTATTGTTTAGCCATTTCTATTGTTACATGTAATTTTACATCATCGCCTACTACAAGACCTCCAGCTTCAGTAGTTGCAGACCATTTTAAATTATAATCTTTACGATTAATTTTTCCTGAAATTTCAAATCCAAGTTTTGTTTGTCCATAAGGGTCCACTATTGTTCCTCCATATTCTACAGTTAAATCAATTGGTTTTGTTACATCTCTAATTGTTAAATTGCCTGAAAGCTTGTAATCGCTGTTACTCAATTTTGTAAATGAGGTTGAATGAAATGTAAGTTTAGGAAATTGTTCTGCATTAAAGAAGTCATCACTTTTTAAATGACCATCTCTTTGCTCATTGCCTGTATCAATGCTGTTTATATCTGCTTCAAAAGAAATTTTTGCGTCTGTAAAATCTTCTTTTTCTGCTTGCATAGTTGCATCAAAACTGTTGAACTTTCCTGTTACAGTACTAATCATTAAGTGTTTTACTTTAAAAGTAATTTCGCTGTGTGCAGCATCAATTTTGTAAGTTGTCATAATTGTTGTTTTTAAAATTTATGGTTTAATTGTTTGATGTATATTTTAATTTTTATTCTTCTATTAAAACCCCCATTTTTCCCATTTGATAATCTTTATAAGCTTCTAAAATTTCTGTTTGCGTGTTCATTACAAATGGTCCCTGTGCTGCTATTGGTTCATTTATTGGTTCGCCACTTCCTACAAAAAATAAAGTATGTGCATTGGCTTGTATAGAAAATGATTCGCCATCGTTGTTAAACAAAACCATTTGTTTGTTGGTTACACTTGTTGTATTGTTTATTAATAACTCACCTTCTAAAACATATAATAATGTGTTGTGGTTTTCAGGAAAATTAAATTGAAATTTACCATTCTTTTTTGCTTCACCCATTATTGTTGTTACATCTGTAAATGTTGGTACAATGCCTTTTACATTATTTAGTTTACCAACAGGAATACGAAGTGTAATTAATTCATCTTCTGAAATTAAAGTTGGCGTATCTTCTTTTGTAGCAGGTATGTAAGCTGGTTGTTTCATTTTATGAGCAGCAGGGGTATTAATCCAAACTTGCAATAACTCTTGTTCGCCACCTAATTCAAAAATGTTTTCAGGCATTCTTTCGCTGTGAATAATTCCCATTCCTGCACTAATCCATTGTATGCCTCCTGCTGTTACTGTATGATTATTGCCTCTGCTATCATGATGATGAACTCCTCCTTTATAAATAAATGTTACAGGGCTAAAACCTCTGTGAGGATGCGGTCCTACACCTTGTTCTTTTATTGGAATATTTTTATCTGCTGTTGTTTTTCCATGATGAAAAACTAAAAACGGATTAAAGAAATTTCCTTTTTCAGGCAATAATTCTTGTACATCAAAACTGCCAACATTTATGGCTCTGCCATTTAATAATTGTTGTATTGTTTTTGTTGTCATAATAATTATTTTATTTGAAAAATTTTATTTCATGGGTACTTCTATTAGTAAAATATCTGCATCGCTTAATGCTTTTATGTTTAGTGTTTCGGTTGCAGAAACTCCTAATCCATCTCTTTCATTTAATTCAATATTGTTAATGCTTACACTACCTTTTATTAAAAAAACATATACACCATTTTTGTTGTTATGCAATGTGTATATTGTTGAAAAATTTGTATCAAAATTTCCAAGTGTAAACCATGCTTGTTGGTTAATCCATAAAGCATTAGAATCGTTAGGTGCTACTACAGTTTGCAATTTGTTTTTTCTATCTTCTGCAGAAAAAGTTTTTTGCTCGTAACGAGGTTCTATATTTCTTTTTTCAGGATATACCCAAATTTGTAAAAATTTTACTTCTTTGTTTTTATTAGCATTCATTTCGCTGTGCATTATTCCACTTCCTGCACTCATAATTTGTACATCGCCTTGCTTAATAATTTTATCTCTTCCTGTACTATCGTTATGGTGCAAATCTCCTTCTAATGGAATTGATACAATTTCCATATTATCGTGAGGATGTTTGCCAAAGCCCATTCCTGCACTTACTGTATCATCATTTAATACTCTTAACAAACCAAAATTTGTCCTTTCGGAATTATAATAATTAGCAAAGCTGAATGTGTGATAACTGTTTAACCATCCATGATTTGCGTTGCCTCTTGTGTTTGCTTTATGCAATATTGTTGTCATAGTTTTATTGTTTTAAATACATGTATGTACATGTATTTGGGTAAAAAAATTTTATGCTTCTGTTTCTCTTATTTTCTCAAGTAAGTTGTTTAATGTTTCTGCTTCTTTGTTATTTAGCGATAAAATGTTATCGTACAATTCATTTATTTTAATGGTAGAAGATGCTAAAATTTTTAATCCTGCTTGTGTTAATTGAATAACGGTTTGTCTTCCATCTTGCTCACCTTGATTACGCTTTACTAATTTTTTATCAACCAATCTGTCTATAATCCTTGGTACATTTGAGTTTTTTTCTATCATTCTATATCCAATATCTTTTACACACATTTCTTGCGGATATTTTCCTTTTAAAATTCTTAATACATTGTATTGTTCATGTGTTAATCCAAAATCTTTCAACTCTTTATATGTTGCAGTTTTTAACCACCATGCAGTATATAAAATATTTAAGCCAGCCTTATGCACTTCGTTTCTAAATTTATTGGTTTGTATTACTTGTTCTATTTTCATTGACAATGCAAATATACATGTATGTACATGTAATTTCCAAATTTATTTTTTTAAGTACCTTTTTCTCTAATAATTTTTATTAAAAATTTCAAACTCACTTAATTTCGTCCCATGCAAATACAATCTAAACTTCCTGATGTTGGTACAACTATTTTTACAGTAATGAGTTCGCTGGCTATGCAATACAATGCTGTAAATTTAGGTCAAGGTTTTCCTGATTTTATGATGAGTAATGAACTGATTGAGTTAGTAAATAAAGCAATGTTGCAAGGACATAATCAATATGTTCATTCAAACGGGTTGCCAATATTAAGAGAAAGAATTGCTGAAAAATGTAGTAAACTTTATAGCAGTAATATTGATGTAGATAAACAAATTACAATAACACCAGGGGGTACTTATGCCATTTACACAGCACTTACAACAGTGCTACATGCTGGCGACGAAGTAATTGTTTTTGAACCTGCTTATGACTGTTATATTCCTAATATTGTTATCAATGGAGCAAAGCCTGTTTTAATTTCTTTGCAATATCCTCATTATTCTATTCCTTGGAATGAAGTAAGAGCTAAGGTGAATAGTAAAACGAAAATGATTATTATTAACTCACCACATAACCCAACTGGTGCTGTTTTAACTAAAAATGATATGGAGGAATTGAGAAATATTGTAGCCAATACCAATATTTTTATTTTAAGCGATGAAGTGTACGAGCATTTAATTTACGATGATTTGCAACACGAAAGTATTGTACGTTATCCTGATTTATTAGAAAGAAGTTTTGTGTGCTTTTCGTTTGGCAAAACGTATCATTGCACAGGTTGGAAAATGGGTTATTGCATAAGTAGTGCAGCGTTAATGAGTGAGTTTAGAAAAGTACATCAGTTTAATTGTTTTAGTGTAGATAGCCCTAAACAATTTGCACTGGCAGCCTATTTAAAAAATGAAGAAGCCTATTTATCGTTGAGTACTATTATGCAAGAAAAAAGAAATTATTTTAGAACTTTAATGCAAGCTACACCTTTTAAATGTATTCCATCGCATGGTAGTTATTTTGAGTGTTATAGTTATGATGGATTAAGTAATTTGAATGAAAAAGATTTTGCTATTCATCTTACAAAAGCTTATGGGGTAACCACAATTCCTGTTTCTGCATTTTATAAAAATGAAGAAGATAATAAAGCAATACGTTTTTGCTTTGCTAAAAAAGAAGAAACTTTAGAACTTGCTGCTGAAAGATTAATGCAATTCAAAGGCTAAAACGAAAGTGTCTTACGTTATAGCATTTTTATAATAATCTTTTTACAGCATCAATAACTTTAGTTAAGTTACTTGCATCTTGTCCACCTGCAGTTGCTAAAGATTTTTGTCCACCACCACCACCTTTAATTATTGGTGCAATATGTTCTTTTATAATTTTTGTAGCGTCTAAATTTTTATGATTAATAACCGCATCGCTCAATATTAATGCTACACTTGCTTTACCTGTAATATTTGCTGTTAATACTACTACATCTGCTTCGTTTTTAAAATCAAGGGTTAGTTTTTTTAAATTATCTGCATTACTAACTTCAACATTAACGCCTAAAAATGTATAGTTGTTTATTGTTTCAATATTTTGGAGTAATTCTTGTTTTAAAGTTGCTAATTGTTTAGTTTCTAAACTTTCAATTTTCTTTTTCAGGTCTTTATTTTCTGTGATAGTGTTTTCAATAATTTTCAATAATTCTTTAGGGTTGTTGAAAATATTTTTCACTTCGTGAAGTTGCTGTAACTGTTCATAAATAAATTGTTCAGCAGCTTTGCCACTAAAGGCTTCTATTCTTCTAACGCCTGCTGCAACAGCAGATTCTTGTTTTATTTTAAAGAAACCAAGCTCACCTGTATTGCTTACATGTGTTCCTCCACACAACTCTACAGAATAATTAGGATCTATAATTACAACACGAACAATATTGCCATATTTTTCTCCAAACAAAGCCATTGCTCCTAATGCAACTGCTTCATCTTTTTTCATTTCCTTTATCACAACAGGAATATTTTCTCTTATTTTTTCGTTTACAATTTTTTCAATTTCAATTATTTCTTCGTCAGAAACTTTTGCAAAATGAGAAAAGTCGAAACGCAAGTATTCGTTGTTTACCAAGCTGCCTTTTTGAGCAACATGTGTACCTAAAACTTTTCTTAAAGCTGCATGTAGCAAGTGTGTAGCTGAGTGGTTACTAGCTGTTTCGCTTCTTAAAGATTTATTTACTGTAGCAGTTATTTCGTTGTTCCAATTAATTTCTTCGGGTAAATTTTCTATGAAATGAATGGTTAAATTATTTTCTTTTTTAGTGTCAATAACTTCCAATTTTTCAGAGGCAATTTCTAAAATTCCCTTATCACCTACTTGACCTCCACTTTCAGCATAAAAAGGTGTTTCTTGTAAAACCAGTTGATAAGATTCTTTGCCTTTAGCTTTTATTTTTCTGTATTTAATTGCTTTTGTTTTTGTAGTTAATGTATCATAACCTACAAAAGTAGAATCGCCTTCATTGATAGAAACCCAATCTTCTGTATCTATTGCTGTGGCTGCTCTTGAGCGATTTTTTTGTTCTTGCAATGCTTTTTCAAAACCTACTTCATCAATGGTTAAATTTTTTTCGCTGGCAATTAATCTTGTTAAATCTATAGGAAAACCAAAAGTATCGTATAATTCAAAAGCATCTTTGCCATCAATCGTTTTTGATGTGTTTGAAGATGCAGTTAAAATAATTTCATCAATTAATTTTAAGCCTTTATCTAAGGTTCTTAAAAATGCTTCTTCTTCTTCCTTAATTACTTTAGTTACAAAATCTTTTTGTTGATTAAGTTCTGGAAAAACATTTTCAAATTGTAAAGCAATTACAGGAAGTAATTGAAATAACAAAGGTTTTTTATAATCCAAATAAGAATAATAATAACGAACGGCTCTGCGTAAAATTCTTCTTATAACGTAGCCTGCACCTGTATTGCTTGGTAATTGTCCATCAGCAATAGTAAAAGCAATGGCTCTAATATGATCTGCTAATACACGAAAAGCAATAGCTTGTTTGCTGTTGCTATAATCGTATTTTTTAAGTGTAATATTTTCTATTGCTGCAATAGTGTTTGAAAAAACATCTGTATCGTAGTTGCTTGTTTTATTTTGTATTACACGCACCAAACGTTCAAAGCCCATACCTGTATCAACATGTTTTGCAGGTAATAACTCCAATGAACCATCTTTTTTTCTGTTGAACTGAATAAATACGTTATTCCAAATTTCTATTACCTGTGGATGATCGTTGTTTACTAAAGTTTTTCCATCTACTTTTTTTCTTTCTTCATCTGTTCTACAATCTACATGAATTTCAGTACAGGGTCCACAAGGTCCTGTATCACCCATTTCCCAAAAGTTATCTTTTTTATTACCTAATAAAATTCTGTCTTCGCTAATTACTTTTTTCCATTCGTTATATGCTTCTTCGTCTTTAGGCAAACCTTCTTTTTCATCTCCTTCAAAAATGGTTACATACAAACGTTCTTTATCTAATTTATATACATCTGTAAGCAATTCCCAACTCCAAGCAATAGCTTCTGTTTTAAAATAATCTCCAAAACTCCAGTTGCCCAACATTTCAAACATGGTATGGTGATAAGTATCTACACCTACTTCTTCCAAATCGTTATGTTTACCACTTACACGCAAGCATTTTTGAGTATCTGCAATACGCTTATTTTCTGGGTTTTTATTTCCCAAAAAATAATCTTTAAATTGGTTCATTCCTGCATTTGTAAATAAAAGAGTAGGATCGTTTTTTATAACGATAGGTGCAGAAGGAACGATAGCGTGTTTTTTGGATTTAAAAAAATCCAAAAAATGTTGTCTTATTTCAGCAGAAGTCATATTCAAAAACCTTGTTTAAAAAGTGAGCAAAGATAAGGTAGAGAAATGTTTGTATGAGTAATGTAATTAATGTTTTTTGCTCTTACGCCAAACCCAAGGTGCAATAGGGTTTTCATCAGACCAAATTCCTGTTTTTTCTTTTCTTGCTTTTATTTCCAATGTTGCATATTCTGTATTGTTGGAGTATTTTTTAAAATGCCATGCTAAGCCATTTTTTACCAACTCTTTATTTACGTTTAATTTATTTTCTACAACAATTACTTCTGCAATTAATCTTTTATTTCTATCATAATTATTTTGATGGATTAAATAAACATTTTTACCAAAGCAAAGCTGAGCAGCAAATTGTTTTGCTTTAGTACCAAAGGGTTGTTTTTTTTCTGGACAATCAATATGGGCAAGCCTTGCAACCTGTTGTTTGTTGTTGAATAAAACAACAAAAGTATCGCCATCTTTTACTGCTATTACTTTATAAATATTTTGGTAATTATTTTGAAATAGATGAAAAGAGAATGCAGGATTATTATTAGATAAGGCAGCAGTACTATTATTTAAAAAAGTAAGAAAAATAAAAAGTAAAGAAATAGGTTTAATGCTATTCATCTGAAAAAAATTATACTACCTTGCAGTAGATTTTTTTGAAAAAAACGAATATATAAAGTTAATAAAATGAACATAGAAAAAGTTCGTATAGATAAATATTTATGGGCAATTCGTTTGTTTAAAACAAGAACATTAGCAGCAGAAGCCTGTGATAAAGGTAAAGTAAAATGGCAAGGCATAGCTGTAAAAGCATCAAAATCTGTAAGTATTGGTGATGAGTATGAAGTAAAAACGGAAGCTAAAAAAAGTTTGATAAAAGTGATAGGTATTATTGAAAAAAGAGTAGCTTATTCGGAGGCTATTAAAAATTATATAGATATTACACCTGCTGAAGATATTGCTGCTATTCAGTTTAAGCCTACTTCATTCCATACAGGAAAAAAACTTAGTAAAATAGGCAGACCAACCAAAAAACAAAGAAGGGATATTGATGGTTTTATGCAAGAAGAGGACTAAAGTTTTTTATAGTTTTTATTTCTTTTTTCCCGATTGTATAAACAGCTTTTCCCGATAAGGCATTTTTAATTTTTGTGTACCTACACTTTTGCACAAAAATTATAAAACGTATGAATTGGAAATGTATTTGGCAAAAAACGGTAGGTGTTTTTTTGCTTAGTTTTTTAACCCTACAAGTATTTGCTACTATTGAAGATGATAATGAAGCAGCAGGCATTATTGCAGGAAAAGTAATAACAACAGATGGTAAGCCTGCGGCAGATGTAACTATTATTATTAAAAAAACTAACAAGGCAATTTTAACTGATGAAAACGGAAATTTTATTTTTAAACATGTAGCCAACGGAACGTATGAAATAGAAGTTTCTTTAGTAGGTTATGAAACATTAAATAAAATAATTGTTGTTTCTGCAAATGATGATAAATCTAAGCATCTACTTTTTCAGTTAAATGTTTCTCATAAGCAACTAGAAGAGGTAATTGTACAAACAAGAGAAAGAAAATTTTCTGCTGCAAAAATTCATATTGCAGATAAAGATTTACCTCAAAGCACAGGGGTTGTAAATAACACAATTATTAACGACCAACAAGCCTATCGTGTAGGCGAAATTGTAAAAAATATTCCAGGCGTTTCATTAACACAAACTCGCTTTGGCGTTAATGAATCTTATGCAGCAAGAGGCTACACTATTGGTATTGCAGGAGGTGCAGGAGGAGGAAGTATTTTTAAAAACAATTTACCTGTAAATATTGCTGGTATGCCCGAAATTGCAGGAATTGAATCTGTAGAAATTATTAAAGGAAGTTCTGCATTTTTATATGGAAGCTCCTCAAGTGGTTTGCTTATAAACTTAGTTACAAAAAAGCCTAAATACAATTTTGGGGGAGAAGTAAAAATGTTTGCAGGAAGCTACCAACAATACAAACCTGTAATAGATATTTATGGTCCTGTAAATAAAAATTTAGCCTACCGTGTAATAACAAGTTATGAGAATGACAAAAGTTTTAGAGATGTTGTAGCAACCAAACGACTTTTTGTTAATCCATCATTGTTGTATAAGTTTAATGATAAATCTTCTTTACTAATTCAAGCAGAATATTTGAATGCACATTTAACACCAGATCCTGGTGTAGGCATATTGGATAGTGGCAGAGTTTTAAGCAAAGCAATACCACGTTCAAGATTTCAAAATGTTGTTTGGGCTTATAACAATGTTGTTCAAAGTGCTGCTACTGCTGAGTTTAAGCATGAGTTTAAAAATAAATTTTTGTTTACTGCTGCTGCATCATTTCAAAATACAGATGTAGATAATTATAGCACAGGAAATTTGAATACAGCAAAAGCAAATGGTATTATTGCAAGAACCTTATCTAAAGCTCATAGCATTGAAAAAATATATGCTGTACAAGCAAACTTAGAAGGTAAATTAAATACTGGAAAAATAGCTCATCATTTTTTTGCAGGAACTGATTTTACAAATATTACCACTTATACCGATGCTTTTACAATTTATAATAGTAATGGTACAATTTTAAAAACATACGATACAATTAATTTTTTAAATCCAAACAATTATGTACAGCGTACAGATATACCTGAATATTTAAAAAATACTATAACCAAAGCACCCTCTAACAGAATGGGAATTTATGTACAAGACTTAATAAGCCTAACACAGCAATTAAAATTATTTCTTGGAGTAAGATACAGTTACTTAGCAACACTTCAAACTACTATTGATAGTATGGCTACTACCAGCAAACCTGCATCTACAACAAAAGGAAGCACACCAACAGTAATATATAATGTGTTTTCGCCTAAAGCTGGCATTGTGTATCAGCCATTGCAAAATATAAGTTTGTATGCAAGCTATGCTAACAACTTTACTGCTAATACAGGAGTTGATGTAAAAGGAAATGCTTTGCCTGCCTCTATTATTAATCAATATGAAGTAGGAGTAAAAAGCAGTTTTTTAAATGGAAAGTTAAATGCTAATTTGAGCGTGTATAAAATTATCAATAGTAATTTTGCAGAGCAAGCACAATACAAAGCAGATGGTGTAACACCTAATAATGATGCAAATGTAAAAATGCTATCAGGAGAAACAACAAGCGATGGTTTTGAAATTGGTATAAATGCAAACCTTTCTTCTAATTTTTATTTCGTAACGGGATACAGTTATAATTTTATAAGATTCTCTCGTACTGTTGGTACTAAAGGTTCAAACATTGAAGGAGAAGAATTAACCAATGCACCTAATCATACAGCCAATGCAAGTGTATTTTATATTTTTTCGAAAGGTATTTTAAAAGGAGTTAAAATAGGTGCAACAGGTTTTTATACAGGCACTCGTTTTGGAGGGTTTAATAATAAAGTTGGACAAGCATTTATTGGCAGTCGAATGATTCCTTTATCAGATTTTACAACTGTTGATATATCGGCAGCTTATAGTTTTAAAAAATTTTCACTTCAATGCAAACTATCCAATATTTTTAATGAGCTAAATTATTTAGTGCATGATAATTATAGTATTTCGCCAATAGCACCCACACAATTTATGACAACACTTAGTTATAAATTTTAAGAAGTAAAAATTATAAAAATTTTTTTCAAAGCCTTTGATAATTTGTCAAAGGTTTTTGTTTTTACATTTGTTCAAAAATATTTTATGCAACAATTAGGTATTGGCTCTATTGTAGAG
>JAIXLB010000093.1 GCA_026931905.1 Chitinophagales bacterium | reverse complement strand
GCTTTACAATGTTGATTGAAGAATTTTAAAAAAAACTTTGTTTACAAAAACTAAAATTGTTTTTTATAAAAGGAAAAATTGAACAACTAAAAACTTGAGAGGTTTTATTTTTAAAAAATTTTATTGCAAGAGTTTCAATATCTATAAATGTAAAAGGGTCGGCATTGCTGCTAACCCTTTTACTTACTAACCCATTAAATTCTATTTGCTAAATTACAATTTAGAGGCAGAATTCAAAATATTTTTTTGGTTTTGTGCAAAACTTAATTTTATATAGCTATTTATTTTTTAATATATCAACTAAAGCAATGCTATTTAAGCCGATTTGTCTTTTTTAGTTCTACTAAAAGTTATAAAAAATGACATAGTGTCGCTTAAAATTTTATTTCATCTTCGTTTTGGTCAAAAAATCTGTATTCTACAATGCTATAATTAGAGTTGGCTACTACGGTAAGTTTTATTTTTAGATTTCTTTTCCATCTTTTTGCTATTGAACTAAAAATACCTTTGGTAAGATGTGAGTAAACAATAGGATGAACTAAAAGTGTAAGATTTTTATGACCATGTGTTGCTAAATAACTCAAACGTTTTTCTATCTCATCTTCTAATAATAAAGTACTACTAATTTTTCCTGTACCACCACAGCTTGGGCAATTTTCAGATGTATTAATGTTTACTTCAGGACGCATACGTTGCCTTGTAATTTGCATTAATCCAAATTTTGAAATAGGTAATACAGCATGTTTAGCTCTATCAGTTTTCATAAATTCTTCCATTGCATCTTGTAGTTTTTTTCTGTTATCTGGCAATTTCAAATCAATAAAATCAACTACAATAATTCCGCCTATATCTCTTAATCTCAACTGACGAGCAATTTCTTCTGCTGCTTCTAAATTTGTTTGTAAAGCATTTTCTTCTTGGCTATTACTTACACTTTTATAACCACTGTTTACATCTACTACATGCAAAGCTTCTGTGTGTTCTATAATTAAATAAGCACCACTATCTAAGTTTACTGTTTTGCCAAAAGCACCTTTTACTTGTTTGGTAATTCCAAACTGGTCAAATAGTGGCGTGCCATTGTTTACATAACTTACAATATCTGCCTTATCTGGTGCAATGCGTTGAATATAATTTTTTAAATCGTTGTACATATTTTTATCGTTCACAACAATTTTATTAAAATCTTCATTCAGTAAATCTCTTAAAATGCTGGTGGTTTTATTTTGCTCACTTAAAATTTTTGCAGGAGCTTCTGCACCATTAATATTAGTTTGAATGGTTTTCCAAGTTGCTGAAAGCTCTAATAAATCCTGATGTAATTCTGAAGTAGATTTTCCTTCTGCAGCAGTACGAACAATAACACCAAAATTTTTAGGTCGTATAGATTCTACAATTTTTTGCAACCTTTTTCTTTCATCGCTTGAATGAATTTTTTTGGATATAGCAACAATTTCGTTGAAAGGTGTTAATACAATAAATCTTCCTGGTAGACTAATTTCGCAACTTAATCTTGGACCTTTTGCTGCAATAGGTTCTTTTAAAATTTGTACTAAAACATTGGGTTTGCCATTTAGTACTTCATTAATTTTTCCTGTTTTTACAATTTCAGGTTCTATTTGAAATTTTGAAAAATCGAAAGCCGTGCCATTGGCATTCATGGCTTGTTGGGTAAACTTTAAAATAGAACGAGCAAAAGGCGATAAATCTGTATAATGTAAAAAAGCATCTTTTTCAAAACCCACATCTACAAATGCTGCATTTAATCCAGGTATCAATTTTTTCACTTTTCCTAAATACAAATCACCAACGCCAAAACTTGCATCAGATTTTTCGTTATGAAGTTCTACTAATTTTTTATCTTCTAATAATGCTATTTCAACGCCTGTTGGCATTGAATTTATAATAATTTCTTTGTTCACAAATTTTGCAACTTTTAATAAATACACAATAATATACAAGCATTGAGCAAGTATATTTCATACATCACCATGAAGTAATTAACCCATAAGAAGAAAAGGAAGAAAAGGTAAAGTTGCAGCGAGTTAAGAGATAATTACTTTTTTAGTGTTTAGCTTTAACAAGTCTGTATGATTGTTTAAAAATTATACAGACTTGTATTCAGCAAAGGCATAAGCCTTACAATCATTGTAAAGAACGATAACTTATTTGTTCTTTTTCTTATGACGATTTTTTCTTAAACGTTTTTTACGTTTGTGCGTAGCTATTTTATGACGCTTTCTTTTTTTACCGCAAGGCATAAATGCAAATAATTTTAACCTGTTAAAAAATAAAATAAATTATAAAATTTTCATTTGGAGTTAAATCCAAACATCAATTTTTAATGTTGTAATTGTTCAATTCTTTCTTGAATTTCTTTTTTAGCTTCAGGGCTTGGCACCATTGTTTGTACTAATTTGTACCATTTTATTGCTTCGGTTTTTTCGTTATTTAATTCATAACATTCTGCCAAATGCAATATTGCAATTAAATTAGTAGGTTGTTTTTTTACAATAATTAAAAACCTTTCAGCAGCTTTATCATATTGCCCACTTTTTCTTCCTCCTAATGCTAAAACCCATTGAGCATATAAATTGTCTGGATTTTTATCTGCAATTTCTTTTACTTCTAAAATTCCTTGCATAGGATTTTCAGAAATATTGCTCAACATATAACATGCACCAATACCAATTTTAGTGCTGTCGTTATTAGGGTTTATTGCTAAAGCTTTTTCTAAAAGAACTTTTCCGGTTGTTGCTAACCAATTTTGTTTTGCAGGGTCTGCTTCATCAAAAAGATTATCAATGAACAATTGGGCGGCAAAAGTGAGGCTTTTTTCTGAATTATCCAACTTTGCTGCTTCTGCTGTATAAAAAACATAAGGTTCAAATACTGCTACTGTGTCTTTCCAAAAGTTGGCTAACTGATGATAAATGTGTATTTGCTCTTCTTTGGAGTTGTTTTTTAAACTACTTTCTAAGGCATTAAGATATATTAATCTTACGGATGAGAGTTTTGCTTTTTCTTTAATTAATAATTCAGGAAAGTTTAATGCAGCTATTTGTTGTGTTGGTGCAGTGCTTTGTTTTTTCTTTTGATTGGATACAGTTCTACCAAAGAAAAATAATGCAGAAAATAAAAGTATTCCTCCTACTGTAACAATTAATTGATTTTTTTTCACTTTTAAAATTTGGGGCAAAGGTACCGTTTTATGGCTTATACTTTGTTTTTACCTCTGCTACAAATTCTTTTGCTGGTTTAAATGCTGGTATATAATGTTCAGGAATATGAACAGCAGTATTTTTTTTAATGTTTCTGCCAATTTTAGCTGCTCTTTTTTTAACAATAAAACTTCCAAAACCTCTTATATAAATATTTTTTCCTGATGCAAGGCTGTCTTTTACTTCTTTAATAAGTGTTTCCACAGCAACCATTACATCTACTTTTGGAATACCGGTTTTGTCTGATATATTATTGATAAGATCTGATTTTCTCATAAGTTAAACTTTTAGTGTTGTGGAATTTGGTGTTAAAGTAAGTAAAAATATTTTGGATTTACAAGGAATTTTTTAAAAAATTTAATCGTTAGTACTTGAAAGAGAAATATTTGAATGTTAAATGAGTTTTTAATAAAGGGAAGTTATTTTTGTTTTATGATTCACTTGAGAATTAAGAAATTCGTTTTTTGCAAAACATGAATAACAAACAAAAAAAAATATTTACCTCTCATTTAATGCAATGGCATAAAGTAATTAATAATAGAACTATGCCATGGAAAGGAATAAAAGATACTTATAAAATATGGCTTAGCGAAATTATTTTGCAACAAACAAGAGTAGAGCAGGGAACTGCTTATTATGAAAAATTTATTAAAACTTATCCTACCATATACGATTTGGCAAATGCAAAAGATGAACAAGTTTTTAAACTTTGGGAAGGATTAGGTTATTATAATCGTTGTAAAAATTTATTAATTACTGCAAGAGATATTGTAAAAAAATACAATGGCGTTTTTCCTGAAAATTATGATGAACTTTTAAAGTTTAAAGGAATAGGACCTTATACTGCTGCTGCTATTGCATCATTTGCATTTAATAAGCCTTATGCAGTGGTTGATGGAAATGTGTTTAGAGTTCTTGCAAGATTCTTTGGAAATAATCTTGCAATAGATACTACAGAAGGAAAATACTTTTTTACCAACTTAGCTAATGATGTTTTAGATAAAAATAATGCTGCATTATACAACCAAGCTATTATGGATTTTGGGGCAACAGTTTGTAAACCTGTTATAGCATTGTGCAGTTCTTGTATTTTAAATACATACTGCTTAGCTCATAAAAATGGGCAAGTAAATCATTTACCTGTAAAAGAAAAAAGGCTAATAAAGAAGAAAAGATTTTTCATTTATTTTATTTTTAATTACCAAAATAAAATTCTAATTCATAAAAGAGTAGATAAAGATATTTGGCAAAATTTATTTGAGTTTTTTTTGTACGAAACAGAAACTTTAATTCAATGGAATATTGAAACGATACAAAGTGTAATGCAAGAAATAGGTATAAAATTTTATGAAATAAAACAAATATCAAAAGAGTACCAACAACAGCTTACACATCAAAATATCAAAACTCAGTTTGTAGAAATTAAGCTTGAAAAAATGCCAACTACTTTAAAAAAATATCAATGGGTTGATACTAAAAATTTAAAACAATTTGCATTTCCAAAACTCATCAACAGCTTTTTAAAGGAGCAAAAACTAATTTAATTTATTCAATAAAAAATCCAAAGTATCAACACCATCAGCATAATCTGTTAAACAAGGTTGTTGAGCAATACCAAAAGGCAATCCTTTATATCCTACAATACATTGTATTTCTTCGTTGTTTTGTAGTTGTTCTATTACAGTATTTACATCTTCATAAAACTCATAATGCAACTGACTAATAGGAGAGAAGTTGCTTGTATTTTCTGCAATAACCACAGAGCCTGTATTCATGTATAATTTATTGCTCATAATTAATAAAGCTAAATGATAATCATAATTGTGCTTGTATTTATGAAAGTCTAAGTAATAATCGTATGGCTTTAGCATATCAAAAAGTGGCAAAAAATCGTATTGTTTGGGCACAAAAAGTTTTGTAACATTTCTACAGCCTAGTCCAAAATACAATTGTATATCACTTGCTAATTTTTTCAATTCTTCTTTTGTTTCATTGCCAGATAAAATAGCAACAGAAGTTCTATTTTTTCTAATAATGTTTGGATATTTTTTAAAATAATAATCAAAATATTTACTACTGTTGTTGCTACCTGTTGCTATATATGCATCACAATGTTTCAACAATTCAGCAAAGCATATAAAGTTATCAATTTCTTTATCCCATTCTTTTAGTTTACCTACAAAATGCTTTATTAAAACACTATCCTTAGAAGAGGGTTTAATCATTTGTTTATGCCCTGTAATAAATACACTCAAAAAGTCGTGGAACCCAACAAGAGGTATATTTCCAGCCATTGTAACACCAATGGTTTTAGGAGTTAAATTTTGTTCTGGAATTTTATATTGTAAAGCCCATTGTTCTAATTTTTCTTTAATTAAAAATTCTTTTACAATATTATTTACACTTAAAGTTATAAATTCAGGAATAAACCAGGCATTTTCTATGTAAGCTTTTTGTTGAATAGCTTGCCATTCTTCACTATTGCCTTGCATGTAATTACCTAAGTTTTCTAATAACGCAATTCTTTCTTGTAAAGTCATTATTTACTATTATTTTTGAAAGTGCAAATGTAAGCTTGTAAAAAGCGAAAATATTTGTAATCAAATAACTTACTTTAAACTTTTTTTTATGGCAATTAAAATAACAGAAGAGTGTATTAATTGTGGTGCTTGTGAACCAGAATGCCCTAATAATGCAATTTATGAAGGGGGGGTAGAATGGGCTATTACAGATGGTACCACAGTAAAAGGAACTTTTACATTAATGGATGGAACAACAATAGATGTTGAGCAACGCAATGCACCCATAAGTGTAGATACTTATTATATTGTACACGATAAATGTACAGAGTGTCAAGGTTTTCATGAAGAGCCTCAATGTGCTGCTGTGTGTCCTGTAGATTGTTGTGTGCCAGATGAGTTATATAGAGAAACTGTAGAAGAATTATTAGCCAAGAAAGACAAAATGCACGTTTAATGCACATTAAGCTGTGCAAAAGTATTTATATCAAAATACTTTTTTTGTAAAATTTTAATAACTATTTTAGTGCTTCGTACAAGCAGTAAAATGCTTTAAGTAACAGTGGGTGATATTTCCCGCTTCAGCAAAGCAAAAGAATTAAAAAATTCTTTTGCTTTTTTATTGTGATGAAAATTATTTTTTATGCAGGTTAATTTTTTTATTTGCCCAATAAGTCATTTTTCATTTTTGTAATTAATTTTAGATATTTATAAACTTGTTAAATGCATCGTAAAAGATTGTTAAATCAATTCAGTTTTATACATACATTTATGACAGTTTATTTACTTGCATACGAAAGGCATAGTATTTGAGATAAAATACCTGAAATTTTTTACAATAAAATTGAATTTATAAAAATTTAAAACATAAGAAATATGAACAACAATCTCAAAAATTTAATGGTTGTAGTTGCTGTAAGTGCTGCTACTGCTGTTTTGAGTGTGGTAGGTTATGATAAATGGCAACAAAGCAAGTACACAGGATTACAAGAAGAAGGAAAACTTCCTGTAAATTATGCAAGGTTTTTCAACAATGAAGCACCAGGAAATGCAAGTTTTGATTTTTCTGCTGCTGCAACAAGTGCAACACCTGCGGTTGTACACATTAAAACTAAAACAAAAGCTCGTCAAGTAAGCAATAATGCACCACGTTATAAAAATCCTTTTAGTGATATGTTTGGTGGCGATATGTTTGATGATTTTTTTAATGGACCTCGTATGCAAATTATACCAGAACAACAAGCAAGTGGCAGTGGTGTAATTGTTAGTGAAGATGGATACATTGTTACCAACAATCACGTTGTTGATGGTGCAGATGAAATTAATGTAACACTTACCAATAAAAAAACTTACAAAGCTTCTGTAATAGGAACAGACCCGAGTACAGACCTTGCAGTAATAAAAATTGAAGACAAAAACTTACCCTATTTAGTATATGGTAATAGCGATGAAGTAAAATTAGGTCAATGGGTTTTAGCCATTGGTTATCCTTTAAATCTTGATGTTACTGTAAGTGCAGGAATTGTAAGTGCAAAAGCAAGAAGTATTAATATAAATCAACGCCAAAGCAAAACCCCCATTGAAAGCTTTATACAAACAGATGCTGCTGTAAACCCAGGTAATAGCGGTGGAGCTTTAATAAATACAAATGGTGAGCTGGTGGGAATTAATAGTGCTATTGCATCTCCTACTGGTTATTATACAGGCTACTCTTATGCTATTCCTGTAAACATTGTAAAAAAAGTAATTGCCGATATGGTAAAATTTGGTTCAGTACAAAGAGCATTTTTAGGAATATCTTATCCTGCAGATGGTATGCCAGAATCGCAACAAGCAGAATTAGATAAAAAATATGGCAATGCTTGGAAAACCAATGAAGGCGTATTTATTTTAGAAACTCCAGAAGGAGGAGCTGCTGCAACAGCAGGGTTGAAAGAAAAAGATATTATTACTAAATTAAATGGAGTGGCTGTAACAAGTGGTCCTCAAATTCAAGAACAGATTTCTTTGTACAAACCTGGCGATAAAGTAAAAGTTACTTATTTAAGAAATGGCAAAGAAAATACGGTTACTGTAACATTAAAAAACAAAGCTGGCAATACAGATATTGTAAAAGCATCTACATTATTTGATAAAATTGGTGGTACATTAGAAAATGTAGATAGCAAAACAGCAAAAGCAAATGATATTGAAGGTGGTGTAGTTGTGAAAAAAATAGGTAATGGTGCTTTGTCTAAAACTCGTGTACAAGAAGGCTTTGTTATTACAACTGTAAATGGTATTGATGTAAAGAACCTTGAAGAATTGAAAAATGCAATAAATCAAGCAAAAGAAAAAATAAGATTAGATGGTATTTACCCAGGTTATGAAGGTACTTATACTTACCCTTTGAACTTAATTGATAATGAAGAGTAAAACATATAATCCTATTCTATCTTCCTGATACAATATAATATTCGTGTAATTTTGTTTCAAATAAAAATACATGAATAGTTTTGGAAGATTGTTTAAAGTCCAAATTTTTGGAGAAAGTCATGGAGTTTGTGTAGGTATTGTTATAGATGGCGTTACAGCAGGTTTACCAATAAGCGAAAACGATGTTCTGCCAGATTTAGAAAGAAGAAAAGGCAACTTACAAAAAGGAACAACACCAAGAAAAGAAATAGATTACCCCATTTTTAAAAGTGGAATATTTAATGGGAAAGCTACTGGCTTTCCCATTACTATTTTATTTGAAAACAATAATATTCGCAGTGAGGATTATGATATGCAAAGAAATATTCCACGACCTGGTCATGCAGATTTTACAGCTCATCAAAAATTTGGAGGTAATGAAGATTACAGAGGAGGAGGGCATTTTAGTGCAAGACTTACAACAGGGTTAGTAGCTGCTGGTGCAATAGCCAAAAAAATGCTCAAAAATATTTCAATTAATGCAAGTGTAATAGAAGTGGCTGGAGAAACTGATATTGAAAAAGGCTTACAAAAAGCTATTGATTCAAAAGATACAGTTGGAGGTATTGTAGAATGTAAAGTTGAAGGCTTACCAGTAGGGTTAGGAGAGCCTTATTTTGATTCATTAGAATCTTTATTAGCTCATATTATTTTCTCTATTCCAGCAGTAAAAGGTATAGAGTTTGGTGCAGGTTTTAAGGCAACAAAAATGTTTGGAAGTAAACATAATGATGCCATAGAAAATATACAAGGAAAAACAATAACAAATAATGCAGGAGGAATTGTTGGTGGAATTAGTAATGGCAATGAAATAGTTTTTAGAGTGGCATTTAAACCTGCTGCATCTACACCAAAAGAGCAAAATAGTTTGAATTGGCATACTGAAAAAATGGAAAATTTCTCTGTAAAAGGTCGTCATGATTTATGTGTAGCATTAAGAGCACCTGTTATTGTAGAAGCAGCTACAGCATTGGTTTTAGCAGATTGTATGTTATTGGAACAACAATGTAAAAGAGTTGCACAATAAAAATTAACTTGTTATTCTATTTCAAATTCTTCGTTTGTTTTAGGGAGTTGAATTTCTAAAGCTAAATTTTTAAAGTAATTAATAAATTGCTCAGCTTCAATAGGAGGCATCATAGATTTTAAAAATGTTTTTTTGCCATTAGCATAAATAATAAATGTAGTAACTACGCCATCACAACAATCAACATTAGGGAATTTTAAATTCTCGTAATTGCTTGCTTCTAATACTTGCAGCAATTTATTCATTTGCTTATTGCTTAACTTTCCTTTAAAATTTCCAGAGTTTAAAGAATCTACTTCTGCTTTAATTTTAAACAACTGCCTTTTTAATTTTACCTCTTTATTTTTATTTATTTCTATATCCAACATAGGGCAAGAGCCAAAGCACATAGATGAATGATAAATTATTTTTTCAAATTGCATTGAATTAATTTTTGTACTTACACAACCTTGTAGTATTAGTGCTATAATAATAACGAGAAGAATATTTTTCATCTGTATGCTTATTTCTCCAAAACTAAATAAAATGTTCTTAGCTTTTATATATTCATCAACTCAATTTAATATTTGAATTTTAATTTTCAATGCTTTCAATTATTTTTATGAAATGATTACTAAAGTTTCTAAGCAAGCTGTTAAGTATGTTGTTTTGTTTTTTACAATAGTTGTTATAATGCTTTATGTGCCTGCATTATTAAGCTTTTGGTTTAGCCCAAATGATTTTTTTTTAATGGGTTTTCTTACCCTTGCCTTTCCTTATACAACAACCATTTTGTTTTTACTTTGTATTTTTTGGTTTGTTGCAAAACCTAAAGTTGGCTTTATTGTTTTATTGGTATTAGTATTTGGGTTTAAAAATTACAAAGCAATTTTTGCTTTTAATGATGAAAAAGAATTTGTTGTTGAGAAGCCTAAAAATAGCCTAAGAATTGCAACATGGAATATTCAAAGTTTTAATGGTTTATCTAAAAATAAAGAGGCTAAAAAAAATATTAAAACAGAAATTCAAAATAGTATTTTAAAATATCAACCAGATATTGTTTGCTTACAAGAATTTAATACATCTAACCTAAATGAAAGCACCAATAATATTGCACTTTTCAATAAAAATTATCCTTATTATTTTTTTTCAGAAGATTATCAACGAAAAAAGAATCAGTATAAAAGTGGTTGTATTATTTTCTCAACTTTACCCATTATAAAAACAGGAAAAATAAAATATCCTATTGCAGAGAGTTTAATTTATGCAGATGTTTTAAAAGATAAAGACACGATTAGAGTTTACACAACACATTTGCAATCGTTTAAATTTAATAAAGAAGATTACGATGAAATTGAAAATGTAAGCCAAACTAAAGAACTTTCATCTGTTGCTTCAAAGAATATTTTAAAAAAAATGAGAATGGCTTTTAAATATAGAGCTGCACAGGCTAAAATAGTAAAAAGTGAAATTAATAAATGCTTACTGCCATCTATTATTTGTGGCGATTTTAATGATGTTCCAGCAAGCAATACTTATTTTACTATAAAAGAAAATAGGCAAGATGCTTTTTTGAAAACACAGTTGGGCATTGGCAGAACTTTTAATTCTTTAGCACCCACTTTACGTATTGATTATATTTTACCTGATAAGCATTTTTCTATAAAACAATTTGATATGATTGACGAAAATCTTAGCGATCATTTTATGTTGATAACTGATTTAATTATTTCAAATCATTAAAGAAAAACTATAGTTACTTTGCTTCAAAATTTTCAAAAAATTAGTATGTCTATAAAAATATTTATTACTGGTGGTACATTTGATAAAGAGTATAATGAACTAAATGGAACTTTGTTTTTCAAAGATTCGCACATGCCAGAAATGCTAAAATTAGGAAGGAATAAAGCTGAAGTTGATGTAAGAACTTTAATGATGATTGATAGCCTTGAAATGAAAGAAGAAGATAGAATGATGATTTTATATCAATGCCAGCAATGCCAAGAAGATAAAATTATAATAACACATGGTACTGATACAATGTCTGAAACTGCATTGTTATTATCAAAATCTATAACCAACAAAACTATTGTACTTACAGGTGCTATGATACCTTATAAATTTGGCAGTAGCGATGGATTGTTTAATTTAGGAAGTGCTATAGCCTTTGTTCAAACATTACCAAGAGGAGTTTATATAGCCATGAATGGCCAATATTTTGATGCAGGAAATGTAAGAAAGAATAAACAAACAGGCTCTTTTGAAAAAATAAGTAACTGATTTTGATATAGCTTGTATTTTTTTTACGAAACATTTGGCAAATTATTCTTTACGCTTATCTTTGCACACCTTTCACAAAATGGTAGTATGGTGACTTCCATTGAAATGAAACAAAATTGTTGATATAGTAAACTTTTAAACTTAATGAAACAAACATTTCAGCCTCACAAACGTAGAAGAAAATCTGTTCATGGATTTCGTAAACGTATGCAAACTGCCAATGGACGTAAAGTATTGGCAAGTCGCCGTGCTAAAGGACGTAAAAAATTAACTGTTTCTGATGAAAGCGGATTGAAATAATTTTTTAATCTTATTTTTTTAGAAATATAACTTTTATACACAAAGTTCTGCTGTTATAGCAGAACTTTTTATTTTTAACCAATCAATGCCTGCAATATTTACATACAATAAAAAAGAAAAGCTAAAAAGCAAGAAACTCTTAGACGAGTTGTTTACTCAAGGAAATTCGTTTGTTGTTTTTCCTATAAAAATTTTTTTTAAAGTGGTAGAAAATAAATTGCCAGATACTACTATTCAAGTAGGTGTTGGTGTAAGTAAAAAATATTTTAAACATGCCACCAAAAGAAACAGAATAAAAAGGTTGTTGAGAGAAACGTACAGGCAAAATAAACTTTCTTTACATGAATTATTAAATAATAACAATAAGCAATTAACTGTTTTTTTTCTTTACATTGACAAGGAATTAATCAGTTATCAAACGTTGGAAAATAAAATGAAAATTGCAATTGAAAAATTAATAAAGCAATTAAGTTGAATCAATTATTTAAAATATTAGCCTTTCCTTTTTTGTTGTTGATAAAATTATATCAACTTATAATTTCTCCTTTGTTAGGACCTAAATGCAGGTTTACACCAACTTGCTCACAATATGCAACAGAGGCTTTAAAAAAATATGGTATTTTTAAAGGCAGTTGGCTTGCTATAAAAAGAATAAGCAAATGTCATCCTGCAGGAGGTAGTGGTTATGATCCAGTACCTTAACGTTTTAATTTTTTAAAAATATTTCTATGCAAGATTTTTTAGATAAAGTGTTTTTAAGTAATTCAATAAGAAGTTATGCTTTAGTGATAAGTATTGTACTTGTAGTATTTATTCTAAAAAGAATTTTGACAAAATTTATTGCAAGCAGATTGTATAAAATGGTATCAAAATCTGATGCTGTTGTAAAACGCCAATCTTTTTTAAACAAGGTAGTAAAGCCTTTAGATGTTTTTTTAGTACTAATGGTGGCTGTTATTGCATTTGATGAATTAAAGTTTCCTGAACTACTTAATTTTAAAATTTTAAAAGTTTCTTTTAAAGAAATTATTTCAAGTATTAGCAACGGAGCTTTGGTAATTGTTTTTATTTGGTTGTGCAGAAGAATAATAGATTTTATAGCATTGATTTTAGAAGAAAAAGCCAATAAAACATCAGACCAAACAGATAATCAGCTTATCGTTTTTTTTAAAGATTTTTTTAAAGTTGTGTTTGTAATAATAGGTATATTACTTATTCTGCGTTTTTCTTTTCATAAAAATATTAGTAATTTACTTACAGGTTTAAGTATTGTTGGTGCTGCAATAGCTTTATCATTAAGAGAAAGTTTAGAAAATTTAATTGCATCGTTTATTATATTTTTCAATAAGCCATTTATTACAGGCGATTTAGTTAAAGTAAATAATTTTACTGGAACTGTAGAAAAAATTGGATTAAGAAGTACTCGTTTAAGAACTGATGTTAAAACATTTGTAACTGTTCCAAACAAGCAAATGGTAGATAGTATTTTGGATAATTTAACGATGCGTACACAACGAAAAATTGAAGTACGTTTAGAAATAAGTTTAGATACAACAGTTCAGCAATTAAAGCAACTTACACCTTTTTTTCAGGAAATGATTAAGCAGTATGATGCTATAGAAAACAACCATATTTATTTTATGGAAACAGGAAAAAATGCTCATGTTTTTGTAGTTGATTTATACACTTCAATTACACAAACTATACAAGAGTTTAATGCTTTTAAAGAAGAAATTAATTTAAAAATACTTGAAATTTTAGCTGAACAAAAAATAGAATTGGCAGCAAAATCAAGCACTGTAACAGTACATAATCATTAACTCTTATACCTTAAATCACACGAACGCCTCAAAATTTTTTGAGGCGTTCGTGGTTATTGTTGAAAAATTGATTAATGATTATTTATCGTCTTTCTTTTCTTCTGGTTTTAGTACTGCTGTAATAATATTTTTTCCATTGAATAATAAATTAGCAGTTGCTTTTAATTGTTCTGCAGTAAGTGCATTTACATATTTTTCGTAATTTATAAATCTATCAGCACTTTCACCTTCTACAATAATAGATTGAAGGTTGCTTAACCAAGTTCCATTTTCTTTTACTTGAGTTTTATATTGCTCAATCCATTGTTGTTTTACTTTGTTTAAATTTTCGGCAGAAGGTCCTTGTTTTTTGATGTTATTAATTTCGTTGTTTAATGCAATAATTAATGTATCTACTTTTTCAGGACCACAAGGTAATTGAGCTATGTAATTATAATTACTGTAAGGATATTTTGTAAGACTACTGTAAATTCCTCCACCATAAATTCCTTGAATTTTTTCACGCAATTCTTCAATAATTTTTATGTTCAAAACTTCACTAATGGCTTCTGCTTTTAAAGCAAGGTCTTCGCTGTAAGGTGTTTCACCACTATAAACAGCTAAGATTAAAGCTTTTTCTTCTTTACCTTTATGCACTACAATATCAATTTTTCCTTCTGCTGTACGAAGTCCATTGTCTTTATAATTAAATTTCTTACCACTTACAGGAAGGCTTGCTATATATTTTTCAATTAATTCTTCTGTTGTTTTTTCTTCGGGTAAGCTACCTACAAACACAAAGTTCATATCACTAACATCGCCAAAACGTTCTTTATAAATTTCTAAACAACGGTCTAAGTTTACTGCATCATAATATTCTCCTTTAGGTATTGCAACAGGTGCAAGAGGATTTTTATTGAACATAGTGTTGTAAAAACTATCAATAAAAGTAACTTGAGGGTTAGCCATCATAAACTTAGTTTGTGATTTGCTTTTTTGAATAAAACTTTTATACAAACTGGTGTCTTTGCGTGGTGCATTTACATATAAATTTAAAAGTTGTAACATGGTTTCAAAATCTTTTACAGAACTTGAACCTGAAAATCCATCTGTAGTTTGTCCAAACGAAGGGCTTACAGATGCTGTTTTTCCTGTTAATGCTTTACGCAAATCTGTAGGAGAAAAATCACCAATACCCATTGATGAAATTACAGAAGTAAGGAAAGAAGCATTGTATTTATCGGCAACATCATAATTTCCTAAACCTCCAAATCTTTTAGCACTCATTAAAATTTGGTCGTTTTTAAAATCTGTTTTTTTCAATGTTACTTTTACCCCATTACTTAAAGTGTAAGTTGTAGTACCCAGTAATGCATCTTTAGTTGTAGCAACTATTTTACCTGCTTTAGGTTCAGTTTTTAAAAGGGTAGAGGCAACTGCTTTTTCTTCGTAAGGTTTTAAATCTTTTTTAGAAGAAGCATTTTTTACAATGCTTAATAACTCTTGTTCAGTAGGTAAAACAACATCTTCGCTTGCATCTGGACCAGCAGTTACAGCAACAAAATTTTTATGTTCTTTTAATTTATTACTAACAGCATTTACATCTGCTATTGTAATGGTTGGTAATATTTGTTTATAAAGATTGTATTCTGCTTCAATTCCAGGAATGGGTTCATTGGTTAAAAAGTTGCGTAAATATTCATCTACAAAATTGGCAGATTGTGTTTTATCTTTTTCTTTATTCATTCTTTCCATAGAGGTAAGCAAATTTGTTTTTGCTCTATCTAATTCTGCCTGAGTAACACCAAAGCGTTTTACTCTTTCTACTTCATCCATTAAAGCTTCTACAGATTTTCCTATATTACCTGAACCATTAGAAGCTTGAGCTTGAAATGAAGCATATCCTTTTGCATACGAATCAAAACCAACAGATGCTCCTAAGAATGGAGGATTTTCTTTTTGTGTTAATTCTCTTAATCGTTGATTAACGATGGTAGAAAAAATATTTTCAATTATATCATTTTTATAATCATTTACAGTAGTGGCTTCTTTTTTAGGATAAGTACTATACACAATAAATGAATTATACATAGTAGCTTCTTTATCTGTAATTACTAAAGCTGTATCTTTTGCATATGCAGGTACTGGAAAATTAGTTCTTGCTCTTTCTTTTACAGGATTTTTTATACCTGCAAAATGTTTTTTAATTAATGCTTCTGCTTTAGCCACATCAATATCTCCAACTACAATTACTGCCATTAAATTTGGTCGGTACCAATCTTTGTAAAAACGGCGTATAGCATCGTGTTTAAAGGTTTTTATGATGCTATCAATTCCAATAGGTAAACGAGATGCGTATTTACTTCCTGCAAATAATGAAGGATACACTTTTTTAAACATCCTGTCTTCTGCACCTTTACCAGTACGGCTTTCTTCTAAAATTATATTTCTTTCTCCATCTATATCTTCATTAAAAAAACTAACATTATGAGCCCAGTCTTCTAAAATTTGAAAACCTTTTTCTATGTTACCAGGTTTATCTGTTGGAATAGGAAGCATATACACTGTTTCATCAAAACTTGTATAAGCATTTAAGTCGCTACCAAATCCTACACCTATGCTTTGTAAATAGGAAATAATGTCATTCTTTTTAAAATTTTTTGTACCGTTGAAAGCCATGTGTTCTGTCATGTGAGCAAGACCTTGTTGGTCATCATCTTCTAAAATAGAACCTGCATTAACAGCTAAACGCAATTCAACTTTTTTCTCAGGCTTTTTATTAGCTCTAATGTAATAGGTAAGCCCATTAGCTAATTTTCCTATTTTAACATTTGGGTCAATAGTTAATTTAGTGTCTTGAGCATAACTAAAACTAACTGTAAAAATTAGTAGCAGTAATGCTACTCTTTTAAAAATTTGCATAAATAAATATTTTGAGAGGCGAAAATAAAGCAAATTAGTTCAATACATGAAATTCAAAACACAATAACTACTTCATTTTTTTGAAAACATTATTAAGCACATTTTACTTCTTTTTAAAAATTAGTAAAATATTATCTTCGCCGCCTATGAATAAAGAAACTGTTTTAAGCGGAATAAGACCAACTGGTTTTTTGCATTTAGGCAATTATTTTGGAGCCATGCGTAATTATGTAAAAATGCAAGATGAGTATAATTGTTATTTTTTTGTGGCTAATTGGCATTCATTAACTACACACCCTGATACAAAAGAATTAAGGCAAGCCGTTAATCGTGTTATTGCAGAAAATATTGCCTGTGGCTTAGATACTGAAAAAGTTGTTTTATATGTACAAAGCGATGTGCCTGAAATTGCTGAATTGTATTTGTACTTAAATATGCTGGCGTATAAAGGAGAGTTAGAAAAAACAACAACATTTAAAGATAAAGCTCGTACGCAACCAGATAATGTTAATGCTGGATTATTAACTTATCCTGTATTACAAGCTGCTGATATTTTAATTCATCGTGCCGTAAAAGTTCCTGTAGGTAAAGATCAAGAGCAAAATTTAGAAATGGCAAGAAATTTTGCACAACGTTTTAACCATCGTTATGGCGAAATTTTTCCTATGCCTTTTGCTTTTAATTATGGTGGCGAATTGGTAAAAATTTTAAGCCTTGATGGAAATGGAAAAATGAGCAAAAGCGAAAACCAATTAGCCACTTTATATTTAGCTGATGACGATGAAACGATTAGAAAAAAAATATTAAAAGCTAAAACAGATGCAGGACCTGATGTACCAAATTCCATCAAACCAGATTATATTGAAAACCTTTTTACATTAATGCAACATGTAAGCAGTGCAGATACTGTAAAAAAATTTAATGATGATTTTAATAATAGTAGCTCTGGAAATTGTGTTATTCGTTACGGCGATATGAAAAAACAATTAGCAGAAGATATGATAAAATTTATACAACCAATAAGAGAAAAAGCAACTGAACTTCAAAGGAATACAGGTTTGTTGAATAAAATTATTGCACAAGGTGCAGATAAAGCAAGATCAAGTGCATCTGCTACTATACAATTAGTAAGAAAAGCAGTGTTAGGATAAGTGTATAAATTATTTACAGCTTTTAATAGGCTTTCTAAACGATAAACATTACTTTCACTTTTCGAAAATATTTTTATACCATTTATTGAATTTTAAAAATTTTATGGCTAAAGCTAAAAAACCAAAACATGTTGCTGTTGCAGGAAATATTGGTGCAGGCAAAACTACTTTAACAGAATTACTAAGCAAACATTATCGTTGGATACCTCAGTTTGAAGATGTGGATCATAACCCATACTTAATGGATTTTTATGAAGATATGCCACGCTGGAGTTTTAATCTTCAAATTTATTTTTTAAATAGCAGATTAAATCAATTATTAGATATTCAAAGAGGCACTGAAACCATTATTCAAGATAGAACTATTTACGAAGATGCTCACATTTTTGCTCCTAACTTACACGATATGGGCTTAATGAGTAAAAGAGATTTTGAAAATTATTTCAGATTCTTTCAAACCTTAAAAACAATGGTGCAACCACCAGATTTATTAATTTATTTAAAGGCTTCTGTACCAACACTTGTAGGGCAAATAGAAAAACGTGGAAGAGAATATGAAGAAAATATAAGACTGGATTATTTAAAAAAATTAAATGAACTGTATAATAAATGGATTGATAATTATAAAGAGGGGCCTTTATTAATTATTGATTGCGATAAAAATAAATTTGCCGAACATGAAGAACATCTTGGAGAAGTAATTAGTAAAGTAGATGGAATGTTGTTTGGTTTATTTTAAAATACCATGAAAAAACTTGGTTTAACTTTTTTATTTTTCTCTATTTTTTTTCTGGCTTTTACACAGGATAATTTAGACAGAAATACTATTGTTGGCAAATGGACAGCAGTGGGCTTTTCTGCAAATGGTATAATGTATAATATAGAAACAGATTCGTTGTACATTATGCCAGAAACTTACGACGAGTTTAAAAGTAATGATGAAGATACGGCTGGGTTAAAAAAATATTTCAGGAAAGAAATGCGTTCTATATTACCATTTAACTTCAATTTTAAAAAGAACGGAAATTGTACTTTTGAAAATAAAGATATTTTTGAAAGAGCAACTTACGCAGTAGATGAGGATAAAAAAATAATTACAATTTTCAATGCTACATCAGGTAAATTTATGAATCTTGAAGTCTATATGAAAGATAATAATTTGTATGTAAGTAATGGTAATACTAATTCTTTAGCATTTATAATTTTAAAGAAAGTAAAATAACTTTAATAATTGTAGTTATTGTTTTTTAATTCACCATTTTAAGCTATTTTCATTTTTTTAGTAATTAAAAACAGTTGCAATGCTTACACTTATTCGTTGGATAGTAGGTTTACTTTTTATTTTTTCGGGTTTAATAAAAGCCAATGACCCATTGGGTTTAAGCTACAAAATGCAAGAATTTTTTGAAGCATGGAAGTTGCAAGGCTTTCATCAATACACATTAGTTGCATCTTATGGCATGAATGTGTTAGAAGTTGTTGCAGGTGTAGCAGTTATTGTAGGTTGGCAAATGAAACGCTTTGCATGGCTGTTGCTTTTATTAATTGTATTTTTTACTTTCCTTACATCTTATGTATTATTTTCTGGAAAAATTCACGCATGTGGTTGTTTTGGCGATTGTGTGCCATTAACCCCCATACAAACTTTTACAAAAGATATTATTTTACTAATACTTATTTTAATTTTATTTTTTAAAGCTCAAACAGTAAAACCAATCTTTAATAAAAAACTATCTGTAACAATTATTCTTATTTCCTTAATTTTTACAAGTGCTTTACAGAGTTATGCTTTAAAATATTTACCATTCACTGATTGTTTGCCTTATGCCAAAGGAAAAAATATTATTGAAGGAATGAAATTGCCCAAAGGTGCAGTATCAGACAGTTTTGCTATAACTTTTAAATACAAAAAAAACAATCAAATAATTGAGTTTGACCAAAACAATTTTCCAGAAGATTTTGATGATAGTTATGAATACTTAGACAGATACGATAAACTTATTCGTAAAGGAACAGCTTTGCCTGCTATTACAGATTTTTCATTAACAACATTAAACGGCACTGATACTACAAAAGAAATTTTAAACAGTAATACAAAATATATTATGCTTTTTGCAAAAGATTTTTCTACTATCAATCAATGGAAAAATAAAACCTTTGAGGAGTTGGTAGCAAAAGCAAAAGAAAAAAATATTTCTTTTTATTTAGTTACTTCAAATGCTGAAGTAGATCAAAAACAATTTGCCAATTTAATAATTTTAAAAAGCGATGCAACAGTTATAAAAACTGCAGCAAGAGTTAATGCTACTTACTTTTTTATGAATGGCTCTGATATCAAAGAAAAATTAAGTTATGCTAATGACAAGAAATTATTAAAAACATTGGAAAACTTTTAAATCCTTTTTTGATGCTACAATTTATTACTAAGAAAATTCTGTATGGCTTTTTAGTAATGACTGGTGTAGTAATAGTTGTTTTCTTTTTATTTCAAGGTTTTGGCGATCCTACCAGATTAATTATAGGACAAACAGGAGATAGTGCAACTATAAAAAATATTCGTAAAGAATTAGCATTAGACCAACCCAAATGGAAGCAGTTTGTTTTGTATATAAACGATGTTAGCCCTATTGGTGTTTATAATACATTGGAAAGAAAAGAGAAAAACATAAAAGGAATTTTTATTGGAAATGTAGGTTTAAAACTGCCTTATTTAAGAAGAAGTTATCAAAGCAAAAAAAATGTAAGCACCATACTCAATGAGGCTTTGCCACAAACAGTTTTGTTAGCTATTGCTGCAATGTTTATAGCTGTTGTAATAGGAATATTTTTAGGTATTGTAGCAGCAGTAAAGCAAAATACATGGATGGATACAAGCAGCATTTTTGCAAGTGTATTAGGCATTTCAGCTCCATCGTTTTTTATAGGTATAGTGTTGGCTTATTTATTTGGTTTTGTTTTTAGCCATTATACAGGCTTGCCATTAACAGGCAGTTTGTACGAAATAGATGCATTTGGTGGCAAACAAATACAACTTAAAAATTTAATTCTTCCAGCAATAACTTTAGGTATTCGTCCTTTAGCAATTATTACACAACTTACAAGAAGTTCTATGTTAGATGTTTTAAATCAGGATTATATAAGAACTGCTTACGCGAAAGGCTTAACTACAGCAAAAATTATTTATAAACATGCTTTACGAAATGCTTTAAACCCTGTTGTAACAGCAATTACAGGTTGGTTTGCTGAGTTGTTGGCTGGTGCATTTTTTGTTGAATATATTTTTGGCTGGAATGGTATTGGAAAAGTTACAGTAGCAGCTCTTGAAAATTTAGATTTTCCAGTTGTTATGGGTAGTGTATTATTAACTGCTGCATTTTTTGTTGTAGTAAATATTTTCTCAGATATTTTATACAGTATTATTGACCCAAGAATAAAATTAGAGTAAAATTTTTTTATCGTTCAAAAGATAGTGAACATTATCTTGAGGTTTTGTAGCAATATTGATAAAATATTTTAGTTTATTCAAAAGAGCAAAATTTAGAAAATAGGCACTGTATTATCAATTCAAAATTTTGTATGCTTAACTTTCTTTTCTTTGCATTTCTAAATTTTATAATTTTCATTACTTAATACTTTTTATGACAAAAGATAAAATATTAGTTATAGGAGCAAGTGGACAAATTGGTGTAGAATTAACCCTTGCTTTAAGAAAACAATATGGCAATAATAATGTTATAGCCTCCGATTTAAGAGAACAAAACCCTTTATTAGAAGGCACTGGACCTTATGTAAGTTTAGATGTAATGAATAAAGAAATGTTGCATGTGCAAGTAATAAGACAAAACATAACACAGATTTATTTGTTAGCAGCAATACTTAGTGCAACAGGAGAAAAAAATCCAAGCCTTGCTTGGCATTTGAATATGCAAGGGTTATTGAATGTTTTAGAAATTGCTCGTGAAGAAAATATTAAAAAAGTATATTGGCCCAGCAGTATAGCTGTTTTTGGACCAACAAGCCCCAAACAAAATTGCCCACAACAAACCATTATTGAACCTATTACTGTTTATGGTATAAGTAAATATGCTGGTGAGTTTTGGTGCAATTATTATCATCAACGATTTGGTGTAGATGTAAGAAGTATTAGATACCCAGGATTAATTAGTTATAAAAGTGCACCTGGAGGTGGTACTACAGATTATGCTGTAGAAATTTATAGCGAAGCTCTGGATGAAAAAAAATATGAATGTTTTTTAAATGAAAATACTTATTTACCTATGATGTATATGCCAGATGCAATAAGAGCCACCATAGAATTAATGGAAGCTCCTGCATCTGCAATTACAGTAAGAACATCTTACAACATTTCAGGAATGAGTTTTTCGCCCAAAGAAATTGCTGCATCTATTCAAAAGCACATACCTGAGTTTACTATTTCTTACAAGCCAGATTATAGACAACAAATTGCTGAAAGCTGGCCTCAAAGTATTGATGATAGCACAGCAAATACTGATTGGGGTTGGAAACCCAAATATGATTTAGAAAAAATGACTGAAGATATGTTGTTGAATCTAAAGGCTTAATTTTCTATCAACTATTACTTTTTAGGTACTAAAGGTAAAAAGAAAGCAAAGAACCCAAAACATAAAATCATTAATGCAGCAGCCCATTTTCCTTGCGATAAAAAATGAATGCCAAAAAATCCTAAAATGCCTAAGAAACCAAGTGGCCAAAATCTTTTCATAAGGTTACGGTTTATGGTGATTTAATTAATGGCTCTTGAGTGTAATTACAGTCTTAAAAACTTTATCTTAGTCTATATAGTTTGGTATTATTTCTTAGGCTAAATGTATAATTTAAAATCCAAATAAACAAATTTATTAATCAATATTTTTACACAGTTCAAAGAAGATTTTTTATTGAACTGAAATACGCCTTTACCCAAGAGTTTGAGTAAAATGTGTGCCTAAAACTTTGACTATTTTAAGATATAGCAACAGCTTTTTCTACAAATATTTTATGCAATGCTAAAACTTGAGGTATGAGTAATTGTTGTTCATCATTAATAATTACAAAGTCGCAAAGTTTCATTTTTAAGTTCTCATCAATTTGTTTGTTCATTCTGTTTATTACAGCATGTTCATTTACATTATCTCTTTGCATTACTCTTTTAATTCTAACTATTTTGGGTGCATAAACACCAATAATATAATCTAAATCAGCAGCACTACCAGATTCAAACAATAAAGCTGCTTCTTTTAAAATGTAAATAGTTTTTTGCTGTTTTACCCATTGATTGCCTGCTTCTATTGTTGCAGGATGCACAATAGCATTTAATTTTTCTAATTGATAAGCATCATTAAAAACAATGTTTGCTAAATATTTTTTATTCAATTCATTATTCAAAAAAACACTTTCACCAAAAGCATCTATTAAATGTTGCTGAACAATTTTGTTTTCATTCATAATTTGTTTAGCAGCAAAATCTGCATCAAATACTGCAATGCCCAATACCTTAAAAATATTGCTTACAATACTTTTGCCACTACCAATTCCTCCTGTAATTCCTATTTTTAGCATAAACGTTAAAGGATAAAAATAAGCAAACTAAAGATTGAAAAAACTAAAACTTTAGCATTTACCTTTGCCGCCTTATGAAATTTGAAAAAGAAATTAATAGAAGAAAAACATTTGCAATTATTTCTCACCCAGATGCTGGTAAAACTACTTTAACTGAAAAGTTTTTATTATTTGGAGGTGCTATTCAAACAGCAGGTGCGGTAAAAAGCAATAAAATTAAAAAACATGCTACCAGCGATTTTATGGAAATTGAACGCCAACGTGGAATTTCTGTTGCTACAAGTGTTATGACTTTTGAGTATAAAAACTTTCTTATTAACTTATTAGATACACCAGGGCATAAAGATTTTGCTGAAGATACTTATAGAACTTTAACTGCTGTAGATAGTGTAATATTGGTAGTAGATAGTGTAAATGGGGTAGAAGATCAAACAAGAAGATTGATGGAGGTTTGTAGAATGAGAGATACGCCTGTAATTGTTTTTATAAATAAATTAGACAGAGATGGTAAAAATAGATTTGATTTATTAGAAGAAATTGAGAAGGAATTACAAATTACTTTACACCCAATGACTTGGCCTATAAATAGTGGAAAAGATTTTAAAGGAGTTTATAACATACACAATAAAAGTTTAAGGTTATTTTCTGCAAATACAAAAGCAGAGGATGATGATACCATAGCTATTGAAGATTTAAGTAATGAATTATTAGATAAAAAAATAGGAGAAAGAGATGCTAATCAACTTAGAGAAGATGCAGAATTAATAGAAGGAGTTTATGGGCAATTAAATGAAAATGAATATCTTAAAGGTAAAGTTGCTCCTGTATTTTTTGGAAGTGCAGTAAATAATTTTGGTGTAAAAGAAATGTTAGAAACCTTTACAACGATAGCTCCAATTCCTTTGTGTAGAAATACAAATTCAAGAGAAGTTTGCCCTGGTGAGGATAAATTTAGTGGTTTTATTTTTAAAATTCATGCCAATTTAGATCCTAAACATAGAGATAGAATTGCATTTATGAGGGTTTGTAGTGGTAGATTTGAAAGAAATAAATACTATCACCATGTTCGTATTGATAAAGATGTACGTTTTAGTAATCCATATTCATTTTTAGCAAGAAGTAAAGATACTATTGATGATGCTTACCCTGGCGATGTAATTGGTTTATTTGATACAGGTAATTTTAAAATTGGAGATACTTTAACCGAAGGCGAAAACTTTTATTTTACAGGAATACCAACTTTTTCACCTGAAATATTTAAAGAATTGGTTAATAAAGACCCAATGAAAACCAAACAATTAGAAAAAGGTATTCAACAGTTAACAGATGAAGGTGTTGCACAATTATTTACCCAATTTGGTGGCAACAAAAAAATAATTGGCTGTGTAGGAGAACTACAATTTGAAGTTATTCAATATCGTTTACTACAAGAGTATGGAGCAGCTTGTGAGTTTAGACCTTTGCCTTTTTATAAAGCATGTTGGCTTACCAGTAAAGATGAAAAAAAGTTGGAAGAGTTTTTACGCTTTAAACAACAAAATAGTGGTGAGGATAAAGATGGAAATCCTATTTATTTAGCACAAAGCGAATGGTTTTTGAATACAGAAATTACCAACAACCCTGATATAACTTTTCACTTTACAAGTGAAGTACATAAGTAAAACTTTTTTTAAAAGTTGATTACTTAGTATTAATTGGTCTGTAATAATCTCTTATAGTTTCGTCCATTATTTTTTGTAATTCATTAATTCTTTTTTGTTCTGCAGGGTGTGTACTCAAAAATTCTGGGGGTGCTTGCCCTTGAGATAATTTTTCCATTCTTTGCCAAAGAGGTATAGCTTCACGAACATTATAACCTGCTAATGCTGCATAACGCAATCCAAATTTATCAGCTTCTAATTCTTGCTTACGACTATGAGGTAACATAACACCTAATTGAGAAGAAACCCCATAAGCAGCCATAAAAATATCTTGTGTTTCCTTTTTCTTAGTTGATAATGCTGTACTTAAAGCAACGCCTCCTAATTGTTGTAATAATCCTTCACTCATTCTTTCATTGCCATGTCTGGCTAAAGCATGAGCAATTTCGTGTCCCATGACAACTGCTAATGCATCTTCATTTTGAGTTACTGGCAATATACCTGTATAAACTACAATTTTACCTCCAGGCATACACCAAGCATTTACTTCTTTGCTATCTACTAAATTATATTCCCAATTATAACCTTGTAATTCATTGGATAAGCCTTGTTCTGTATAATATTTTGTAATGGCTGTAGAAATTCTTTTACCAATTCTTTGCACCATTTCTGCATTATTATTTTTAGTTGGAGCTACTACTTTATTTTCAGTTAAAAACTGTTTGTATTGAGTTAAAGCCATAGCTTGAACTTCTGATTCAGAAACTAAACTTAATTGCGAACGCCCTGTAATTGCATTGGTTGTGCAAGCATATAATACAACACCAGCGATAATACTAATCAAAAACACTTTCACTTTCATATATCTTTTGTTTTATAATTAAAGAGCAAAGCTAATTATTTTTTAATTGATAATTTTCATTCATAATCAAAACAATAAAACTCTACTTTTGCCAGCTATGTCAGCATTAACATTTCAATTACAACATACTGAATCAAAGGCAAGAGCTGCAAAAATTACTACTGACCATGGCGAAATTTTAACTCCTATTTTTATGCCTGTAGGTACAGTTGGTAGTGTAAAAGCTGTAACACAACAACAATTAAATAATGATGTTAAAGCACAAATAATTTTAGGTAATACTTATCATTTATACTTACGACCTGGTATTGAAATTTTAGAAGCTGCTGGTGGTTTGCATCAATTTAATGGATGGCATAAACCCATTCTTACAGACAGTGGTGGTTATCAGGTTTTTTCTTTAGCTGCAAAAAGAAAAATAACAGAAGAAGGTGTAATGTTTCAAAGTCATATTGATGGTAGTAAACATTTATTTTCTCCTGAAAAAGTAATGGATATTGAAAGAAGTATTGGGGCAGATATTATCATGGCTTTTGATGAATGTCCACCTTATCCAAGCGATTATAAGTATGCAAAAAAAAGCATGGAACTTACACATCGTTGGTTGCAACGTTGTGTAAACAAATTGGCTGAAACACCTGATAAATATGGTTATTCGCAAAATTTATTTCCTATTGTACAAGGTAGTACTTATAAAGATTTAAGAAAAGCTTCTTGCGAATTTGTTAGTAATACAAATGCTGTAGGTAATGCAATAGGGGGGTTAAGTGTTGGCGAACCAATAGAAATGATGTACGAGTTTACTGATTATTGTTGTGAATATTTACCTACAAACAAACCTCGTTATTTAATGGGTGTTGGTACACCTTGGGATATTTTAGAGTGTATTGCATTAGGTATTGATATGTTTGATTGTGTAATGCCTACAAGAAATGGGAGAAATGGAATGTTGTTTACAACTCAAGGTGTAATTAACATTAAAAATAAAAAATGGGCTACTGATTTTTCTCCCATTGATAAAGGATTTGATTCAGAAATTAGTAACTATTATACTAAAGCTTATTTAAGACATTTGTTTGTTGCCAATGAAATTTTAGGGTTGCAATTAGCAAGTTTGCAAAATTTATCTTTCTATTTATGGTTGGTTGGCGAAGCTAGAAAACAAATACTACAAAATAATTTTACCAATTGGAAGAACGATATTTTGCCAGTTTTAAAACAAAGATTGTAGTAGCTTTTAGTTGAATTTATGACCTCTCAAAAAATCTTCTATTTTCATCTTTTTCTTCCCTTCTAATTGTAGTTCAAGAATATGAACATAACCATTAGCACAGACAATTTTTAAAAATGTTTTTCCATCGCTTATAAATTTTCCTATTTCATCATGGTGATTTATTATTTCTTTAGTGCTTCTGTAAATTTTTAAAATTTTATTATTTAAAAAAGTAAAAGCACCAGGAAAAGGAGATAAGCCACGAATTAAATTATGTACTTCTTCTACATTCTTTGAAAAATCAATTTTACAATGTTCTGTAAATATTTTGGGTGCATGTTTAATAACTGAATTGTTTAATAAAGAATTTTGTGTTTGCTCTTGCAATTCATTATTAGCTAAGGCTTGTATTGTTTGCAATAAAAGTTTTGCACCTGCTTCTTTCATGGCATCATGCACTTCGCCAGCAGTTTCATTTTCAGTAATGGGCAATGTGGATTGTAATAAAATATTGCCTGTATCTATTTCATGTTTTAATTTAAAAGTTGTAACACCTGTTTCAATTTCACCATTTATTACTGCCCAATTAATAGGAGCTGCACCTCTATATTGAGGTAGTAAACTTCCATGTACATTTATTGTACCCATGGGTGGCATATTCCAAACTATTTCAGGCAACATTCTAAAAGCAACAACAATTTGTATTGTTGCTTGTAAGTTTTTTAATGTTGAAATAAAATGTTCATTTTTTAATTTTTCTGGCTGTAACACTAATAAATTATGAGCAACTGCATATTTTTTTACAGCACTTTCAGATAGTTGTAATCCACGTCCAGCAGGTTTATCAGGTGCTGTAACTACTGCTACAATATTACATCCAGCTTCAACTAAAGCTTGTAAAGAAGCTACAGCAAAATCTGGAGTTCCCATAAAAATTATTCTCCAATCTTTATAATTCATAGGGCAAAAGTAACAAGGCAGAATTACTAAAAATAATTTTAGAATTTATTGTTTGTATTCATCTTTTAAAGCATAGTAACCAAAAATTCCTAATCCAAAAGCTACAGGTGTAAAAACAGTTATGATAATTATCCAAGGTAAAGGCTTATCGATATCATGCTTACCATGTGCAGCAATATTTGTGTAAGCTGCATAACACAATAAAGTAATTGCAACAATGGCAAGCAATATCCAAACTAAACCAGCATATTTTTTTAAATGATTCATATAAAAATTTTAATTTTTTGAAATTTGATTATCTGCATAATTGCTCTCATCATCATATGTAAGTGTATTTTTTTTATTGCTTAAATAAATTAATCCAATTACAAAACAAACTGCACCAACACCAATAGGATACCATAATCCACTTAAAATAGTACTACCTGGTGTTACTGTAATTAAGGTTGCAATAAAAGGTACAAGCCCTCCAAAAACTCCATTACCTATATGATATGGTAAAGACATTGAAGTATATCTAATTTTTGTAGGAAACATTTCTACTAAAAGGGCAGCAATAGGTCCATATACCATAGTTACAAAAAATACTAAAATAAAAATGAGACCAATTACTTTCCATTTATAAGAATCTGAAAGTGTAATTTGTGTTTTATGCTCATGAGGTTTGTTGTTGCCTATTTGTAAATCAGATGAAAAATATTTTTCCTCTTGTACTGCTTTAGAGCTATCGGTGTAAATAATTTTTGTTGTTTTAATGATAATGCTATCATTAGCTTTTGCTGCAGTAGCATGTGCTAATTTATTAACTTGAATGTTGGAACTAACTTCTTCTTTATTTACAATATTGGTTAAAGAATAAAGCTTTGCAAATACAGGCCTGTAAAGTATTACAGCTAAAAACATTCCTGTTAGAATAATAGTTTTTCTTCCTATTTTATCGCTAAGCCATCCAAAAAATATAAAAAATGGTGTTGCAAAAAGTAATGCAATACACAGCCATGTATTTGTTTGTGTGGCATTAAGATTACAAACTTTTAGTAAAAATGTTTGCGTATAAAATTGACCTGTGTACCAAATAACACCTTGCCCCATTGTTGCACCAAATAATGCAAGTAATACCATTTTAAGATTTTGCTTTTTCCCAAAACTTTCTTTTAAAGGGTTTGAACTAATTTTTCCTTCCGTTTTTAATTTATCAAATAAGGGACTTTCTTTCATCTTTAGCCTTATGAAAACAGAAATAAAAACTAAAATAATACTCAATAAAAAAGGAAGTCGCCAACCCCAATTATTAAAATCTTCTTTGCTTAAACTATTTTGAGTTGTAATGATAACAATTAAGGAAACAAACAAACCTAATGTAGCTGTAGTTTGTATCCAACTGGTGTAATAGCCTCTCTTTTTACTTGATACATGTTCTGCTACATAAGTTGCAGCTCCACCATATTCACCTCCTAAAGCTAAACCTTGTAATAATCTTAAAATTAAAATTAAGTAAGGAGCAAAATGAAATGTTTCGTAAGATGGAATACAGCCAATTAAAAAAGTACTGCCACCCATTATAATTAATGTAAGCAAGAAGGTATATTTTCTACCAACCATATCACCTAATCTTCCAAAAAGCAAAGCACCAAAAGGTCTTACAATAAAACCTGCTGCAAAAGTTGCTAAGGTTGCCAAAAATGCTGTTGTAGGGTTTTCAGAAGGGAAAAATTTTTCTGATATTATCAAAGCAAGACTACCAAAAATATAAAAGTCGTACCACTCTATTAAAGTGCCTACGCTTGAAGCTGTAATTACTTTCCAAATTCCTTTCTCTGATGCCATATAAAATGATTAAAAGTTATACAAACGATTACAAAAAATGTTTATAGCTTAATTAATAGTACACTTTAAAATAAATTACATTCTATTCAATTTTATTTTTTGTTTGTGCTTTTGCTTTTGCTATTATTTTATTATAGTCAATAAAATTGTCTATAATAATTTTAATAACTATAAAAATGAGCATTAATATTTTTCCGTTTTTATCAAATAGCAATGTAATGGCAGCAAGAATTATAACAATCTGTTGAATAATTATTCTGCTATAAGGTTCAAACATTAATGCAGGTATTTTAGCTGTTTTATATTCTTGAGAAATAATGTAATCTTTTATAAGAATTAACCCATGTGTTACAAAAAGTAAAATAATTAATAACAGTGCGTAATTGGGTAAAAATTTAGATGGATTTAAAAATAGTTTAAGCACAGAAATGCCGATGTTGTTGCCAAAGTTTGCAACTCCTAAAAAAATGCTTAGTTGTATGAAAATAAACATCCCAAAATGAAAAGTAAAAAATAACATAAAGAAAATGCCAAGAAGCATTGTTTTGTTGCCATTCTTAAATCTCCATTCAGTTTGTCTTTTGTACAAAGAAGTAAGAAAAATTTTTATCAATGTATAAATCCCAATTATTACACTCTCTAAACAATAGACTAAAAAAATAATTTTTGCATCCCAATTGTAAAACCAAACACCACATAATGATATTAAATTAATGAGCATCCAATAAAGCATTCCTATTGTTAGTTCTCTTTTAAAAATGTTTTTATACAGTGATTTTTCTTGCACTTAAAATAACTATTTTCGTTTGAATAAAAACCTAAAATAGCGAATAATTAAATTATGCAAAAAATTACTTTAGCAATACATGGAGGAGCAGGTACTATTTTAAGAGAAGATATGACTCCTGAATTGGAACAACTTTATTTAACAGGCTTGGAAGAAGCATTATTGGCTGGTTATACTATTTTAGAAAAAAGTGGAACTGCTTCAAATGCAGTAATAGCAGCAGTTTCAGCATTAGAGAATAATGTTTTATTTAATGCAGGCAGAGGATCAGTTTTTACCAAAAGAGGAGAACATGAAATGGATGCTTCTATTATGGAAGGAAAAAATTTAGAAGCTGGTGCAGTAGCTGGTGTAAAAAATGTTCGTAATCCAATACAACTTGCTAATGAAATTATGTTGCATAGCCATCATGTTTTTTTGAGTGGTCAAGGTGCTTTTGAATTTGCATTACAACAAAAATTAGCTTTAGAATCTGACGATTATTTTTATTCACAATTTCGTTACGAGCAATGGAAAGCTGTAAGAGATACCAATAATTATATGTTGGATCACAGCCAGCATGAAACAGAAAAATTATTGAAAGATAAAAAATTTGGAACGGTAGGTGCAGTTGCTTGTGATGCATTTGGAAACCTTGCAGCAGCAACAAGTACAGGCGGAATGACCAACAAACAATTCAATAGAATTGGCGATACTCCTGTTATTGGTAGTGGCACTTATGCCAATAACAATACTTGTGCAATAAGCTGTACAGGACATGGTGAATTATTTATTAGAGCTGTTGCAGCTTACGATGTAAGTTGTTTAATGGAGTACAAAGGTTTGTCATTACATGAAGCAATGAACATAGTAGTAAATGATAAACTTGTAAAAATTAATGGCGAAGGAGGAATGATTGGTGTAGATACAAAAGGAAATTTTGCTTTACTATTTAATAGTGAGGGTATGTATAGAGGAGTAAAAAACAATGAAAACTATCAGGAAATATCTATATATCGTTAAAAGAAAATTTGAAAAATAATTCATGAAAAAAGTAGCTGTTATTGTAGCTGGAGGAAATGGAATAAGAATGGGAGGTTTTATCCCTAAACAATTTTTAATATTAAGAGGAAAGCCTGTACTGTGGCATACTTTACAAACTTTCTTACAATCTTTCGATGATTTACAAATTATTTTGGTTTTACCAGAAGAACATATTGAAAGAGGCAAAACTATTGTAGAAGAATTTGAAGAGAAGAACAGGATTTTAATTACAAAAGGTGGAGCAACAAGATTTCATTCTGTGCAAAATGGATTGAAATTAATTGATGAAGAATGTATAGTTTTTGTACATGATGGTGTACGTTGCTTACTTACCACTAAACTTATTCAAAACTGTTATGAGCAAGCTTTAGAAAAGGGAAGTGCCATTCCTGCTGTAACAGCAACAGATAGTATTAGAATTATAGACGAAAACAATAAACCTATTGTTGCTGATAGGAATAAAATTAAAATAATTCAAACCCCACAAACTTTTAAAAGTTCCATTATTATTCCAGCATTTCAACATAATTTTAAAGATAGCTTTACAGATGAAGCAACTGTTGTGGAAGCTTATGGAAAAAATATTTTTTTAACAGAAGGCGAACACAATAATATTAAAATAACAAGACCAATAGATTTAAACTTAGCTGAAAATATTTTAGCAGAACGATAAAAATTTCTTTCAGTTACTTTTGCTATTATGCACCCCAAACATTTATCAATACTTGATTACAGCTATCAGCTACCTGAAGAAAAAATTGCAAAATTTCCTGTTCAACCAAGAGATACAAGTAAATTATTGGTGTATAATAATAACAACATTCAAGAAGACTTTTATTACAACTTACACCATTATATTCCTGAAAATTCTTTATTGGTTTTTAATAATACAAAAGTTGTAGAAGCAAGAATATTGTTTGAAAAAACAACAGGCAGTACTATTGAAATTTTTTGTTTAGAGCCAGATGAACAATATAGTGATATTACTACAGCTATGTTACAAACAGAAAAAGTATTTTGGAAATGCTTGGTAGGTGGTGCAAAAAAATGGAAAGAAGATTTTTTAGTTAAAAGAATTAAAGTTAATAACCAGTATATAGAGTTAAAAGCAACAATGGTTGCTAAAAAAAATGATTATTTTTTAATTGAATTTTTATGGAATAACAATCAATTATCTTTTGCAGAGTTATTGCATTTATTTGGTATTATTCCTTTGCCTCCATACATAAAAAGAGCAGTAACAACATCAGACAAAGAAACGTATCAAACCATTTATGCCAAGCATGATGGGAGTGTAGCTGCCCCAACAGCAGGTTTACATTTTACAGAGAATTTAATGCATAATTTGAAAAGCAAAAATATTATTCCTGTTTATGTTACACTACATGTAGGAGCAGGAACATTTAAGCCTGTTAAGGCATTAACCATGCAAGAACATGAAATGCACACAGAGTTTATTGATGTGTCAAAAGAATTGATAGAGCAGTTACTACAATATACTGATAAAAAAATTATTGCCACTGGTACAACAACTTTAAGAACTCTTGAAAGCCTTTATTGGATGGGGGTTAAGCTAATTACAAATCCTGAAAATAACGCTATAGAAAATATTGCTATACAGCAATGGGATGCTTATGAACTACCTCAAAACATAGCAAAACAAGAGGCATTAAATTGTTTGTTGCAATTTATGATTGCTAATAAATTAAATAGAATTTTAACCAAAACTCAAATCATTATTGCACCAAATTATTCTTTAAAAGTTGCAGATGCTTTGATAACAAATTTTCATCAGCCACAATCTACTTTATTACTATTAGTAGCTGCTGTTGCAGGAAATAATTGGGAAAAAATCTATGATTATGCTTTAGAAAATAATTTTAGATTTTTAAGTTACGGCGATGGCAGTTTAATATGGAAATAAAAATTATTCCTTCAATTTCATTGAGAAGTCTTTTTGATTTACAATATATACTCCCACTAAAATAATTACTAGTGCAAGTATATGTATCCATGTTATAAGTTCATTATTATAAAAACCCCAACCTATTGCTACAAAGGGAATTCCATAAGTTACCAGCGAAGCAAATAAGCCACCAGCACTTTTAATTAATACATAAAATAAAATGGTTGCAAGCGAAGTACCCAGTATGCCTAGAACAACACTTGACAGGGTACTAATTATATAACTATGTTGTGAAAGTGGCAATGAAAAATAACCTGAAAAAAATAATACTGTTGCTGAAGGAATTATTAAACCTGTGAGACTAATGGCTGCAACAGATAAAGCATTTAATGCTGATAATTTTTTTTGAATTAGGTTTATATTAAAGCCATACATGAATGTGGCAAGTATTACAAAACCACTGTAAGCTATGTATTCAAAAGGTTTGCTGTAATTAGCAACTGTTATTAATGTACAACCCAATAAGCCTATAATTACACCAATTATTTTTTTACGATTACTTTTTACATTAAAAAACAGAAAGCCTGTTATAATTACAAACAAAGAGGTTAAAGCATTTAAACTGCCTGCCAACGAGCCATCAATTTTAGATTCAGCAATACAAAATAAAAATGCTGGAAAAAAACTTCCCAACCATCCACTTAATAAAACATATACAAAATCTTTAGTTGTAATTTTTTTGATACTACTTGGAACAAATGGAAGCATTACAATTCCAGCAAACAAAATTCTTAATGCAGCTACATCATAAGCAGAAAGAGTAGGGTTGTTGTCTTTATCAAACATGCCCCATTTCATCAACATAAAAGAACTACCCCAAATTAAACATAGCACTACAAATAAAATCCATTTGCTGTAATTTTTTTTCACAAAATAATTTTAAGCAAAGGAAAAGTATAAAATGTATTTTTGGTAAAACTTCATTTATAATTCATAAATAATTAAATTTAAAGTTTTATTTTAGTTGTATATATGCCAAACCATCATCCTCATCATTCTTTAAGCGAAGTACACGAAAGTATTGATACAACTAAACCTCGTAAAGGCATTAAACGTTTTTTGGCATATTTAGGTCCTGCTTATTTGGTTAGTGTAGGTTATATGGATCCAGGAAATTGGGCTACAGATTTACAAGGTGGTGCAAAATTTGGCTATCAATTAATTTGGGTTTTATTAATGAGTAACTTAATGGCTTTGTTGTTACAAAGTTTAAGTGCAAGATTAGGTATTGTAAGACGAAGAGATTTAGCCCAGGCAAACAGAGAATCTTATCCTCCTGTAATAAATTTTTGCTTGTACATTTTAGCTGAAATTGCTATTGCAGCTTGCGATTTGGCAGAAGTGTTAGGCATGGCTTTAGGTATTTATTTGCTTACAGGTTTACCACTTATTTGGGGTGTTGGTATTACCGTATTAGATACTTTTTTATTGTTGTGGTTACAACGTTTTGGTATTAGAAAATTAGAGGCATTTATTTTGGCTTTGGTTATTGTAATTGGGTTATCTTTTTTAATTCAGCTTTTTTTGGCAAAGCCCGATGTTGTAGATATTGCTAAAGGCTTTGTACCTACACATCTTAATAACGAAGCATTGTACATTGCTGTAGGAATTATTGGTGCAACGGTTATGCCACATAATTTGTATTTGCACAGTGCATTGGTACAAACAAGAAAAATTGGTAGCGATGAAAAGAGTATAAAAAAAGCAATTAAGTTTAATAATATTGATAGCACTATTGCATTAAATGCAGCCTTTTTGGTAAATGCAGGCATTTTAATTTTAGCTGCTTCTACCTTTTTTACAACAGGTCATCAAGATGTTGCTAAAATTGAAGATGCACATAAATTATTATCGCCATTATTAGGCACAAAATTAGCTCCATTTTTATTTGCTATTGCGTTAATTGCAGCAGGACAAAGCAGCACTGTTACAGGCACTTTAGCAGGACAAATTGTAATGGAAGGATATTTGAAATTACGAATTAATCCTTTGTTAAGAAGATTGATTACACGTTTAATTGCTGTTATTCCTGCTATTTTGGTTATATTAATTTATGGCGATGATGAAGTAGATGCTTTGCTTGTTTTAAGTCAGGTAATTTTGAGTATTCAATTAGGTTTTGCAGTAATTCCTCTCATACATTTTGTAAGTGATAAAGAAACTATGGGAGCCTTTGCTATTAAGCCTTTAACACAATTTGCTGCTTGGTTAATTGCTGGTGTTTTAGTTTTTCTTAATGTTCAAATGGTGGTTGGGCAGTGTATAGAATATTTCAATAATGGTGGAACTTTGTTTTGGAAAATGGTAATTATTATTGGTGCTATACTTTTTGTTGTTTTATTTTTAATAATGACTTTTTTCCCTTTTATGAAAAAGTATAAAAATAAAACTTCACTCGTCATTCATCCAAACGAAAAAACATTAAGCAATTTAGAAGTTCAACATCCAAAAATTATAGCAATAGCTTTAGATTTTAGTATTGGCGATGAAAAATTAATTGCCAATGCTTTAGCACAAGGAAATAAACAAACAAAATATATTTTAATTCACATAGTAGAAAGTGCATCTGCAAAGTATTTAGGTATTTATGCTGATGATGAAGAATCAAGAAATGATAAAAAAAGATTAGAGAATTATTGTAAGCAATTACAACAATTAGGCTATGATGCAGTTGCTGAAATTGGGTTTAGAAATAGAGTAAAAGAAATTCAAAGAATAGTAAAAGAAACACAAGCAAATATGTTGATAATGGGAGGTCACAGGCATAAAGGGTTGAAAGATTATTTCTTTGGAGAAACTATAGAAGCAGTACGCCATGCTTTAGATATTCCTGTTTTAATTGTAAACGTAAAGGAATAAAAGAAGAAAAATTTTCTTAAAAAACACAATACTTTTAAATATTTCAACAACATTAAACAACAAAAATTATCTTAGCGTTTTAATGTTACAATAATGCAATTCAATAAAAATAATTTATCTAATCAAGAACTTCGTTCTATATACAAAGCATTGTTATTGCCCAGAATGATAGAAGAAAAAATGCTTCTATTATTACGTCAAGGCAAAATAAGCAAATGGTTTAGTGGTATAGGTCAAGAAGCAATAGCAGTAGGCTCTACACTGGCTTTAGAAAGTGATGAGTGGATTATGCCCATGCACAGAAATTTAGGAGTTTTTACTACAAGAAAAATGCCTTTGCAAAAATTATTCATGCAGTGGCAAGGTAATAAAGAAGGCTACAGTAAAGGACGAGAAAGAAGTTTTCATTTTGGCTCTAAAGAACATTTTATATGTGGCATGATTTCTCATTTAGGTCCACAACTTGCCATTGCAGATGGTGTAGCTTTGGCATATAAATTAAAAAAAGAAAATAAGGTTTCTCTTGTATATACTGGCGATGGAGGAACGAGTGAAGGAGATTTTCATGAAGCCTTGAATGTAGCAGCAGTTTGGGATTTGCCTGTAATTTTTATTATTGAAAATAATGGTTATGGATTAAGCACACCAGTTAATGAACAATATCGTTGCGAAAGCCTTATATCTAAAGCAAAAGGCTATGGCATGGATGGTGTACAAATTGATGGTAATAACATTTTAACTGTTTACGATACCATAAAAGGAGTAAGAGAATATTGCATAAAAAATCAGAAGCCTTATTTAATAGAGTGCATGACTTTTAGAATGAGAGGTCATGAAGAAGCAAGTGGTACAAAGTATGTACCTCCTCATTTGTTTGAAGAATGGGCTAAAAAAGATCCTGTTACAAACTTTGAAAATTTTTTACTCAGCGAAAATATTTTAACCCAAGATGTAGTAAATATTATTCGCAACGAAATAAAAGAATACATTGAAACAGATTTGCAAGAAGCCTATAAAGCTGCTGCATTAATACCTGATACTAATGAAGAGTTGCATGATGTTTTTGCTCCCAAAAATAATTTTACAAAAACAAATTCATCAACAAATAAAATTTTAAACTACCAAGGAGAATGGGTAGAAAATTTTGGTGCTACTACTGAATTAAGATTTATAGATGCTATAAAACAAGGGCTGCAACAAAGTATGCAACAGCATAGCAACTTGGTTTTAATGGGGCAAGATATTGCTGAATATGGTGGAGCTTTTAAAATTACTGAAGGTTTTGTTCAAGAATTTGGTAAAGAAAGAGTACGCAATACACCATTGTGTGAAAGTGCTATAATTGGTACTGCTTTAGGCTTGAGTTTAGAAGGTTTTAAAAGTATGGTTGAAATGCAGTTTAGCGATTTTGTTAGTGTTGGCTTTAATCAAATTGTAAATAATCTTGCAAAAATTTATTATCGCTGGGGACAAAATGCTGATGTTGTAGTTCGTATGCCTTGTGGTGGTGGAGTAGGTGCTGGACCATTTCATAGCCAAACCAATGAAGCATGGTTTACAAAAGTTGCAGGCTTAAAAGTGGTATATCCATCAACACCTTTTGATGCTAAGGGTTTATTAATTGCAGCAATTAATGATCCAAATCCTGTTATGTTTTTTGAACATAAAGCTTTGTATAGAAGCGTTCAAGGTGCAGTCCCTGATGCTTATTATGAAATTGAAATTGGTAAAGCAAATGTTGTAAAAGAAGGAAACGATATTACTATTATAACTTATGGTGCTGGCGTACATTGGGTATTAGAATTTTTAGAAAAGAATAAAAATATAAGTTGCGAGTTGCTTGATTTAAGAACATTACAACCATTGGATTATGATGCTATACAAAAAGCAGTTGTAAAAACAGGTAAAGTTTTAATTGTGCATGAAGATAGCCTTAATAGTGGATTTGGAGGAGAAATTAGTGCATGGATAAATGAACATTGTTTTGAAAAATTAGATGCACCTGTAATGCGTTGTGCAAGTTTAGATACCCCTATTCCTTTCAATATTGATTTAGAAAAAAATTATTTAGCTAAAAATAGATTAAGTGAGTATGTAAAAAAATTATTAAGCTATTAATTTTTTAACAGCGTAATTTTTTATTAGTTAATTAACTGATATGCAATTTTTGGTTTGCCTCTTACTCCACCTTCTGAGTTATGAAAGCTAATGAATTTTAGTTTGTAATAATTACCTATTTGGTCTTTTACTACATAAAATCTATCTGTTTTTACACCAGCCATTGCACCAGAAGTTGAGGTACGCCATTTATCTGAAATAGCCCACTTGCTTGAGTTGTAAGTTAATGATTGGGCATTGGCTTTTGAAATATTTTCGTAAGTGAATTGTGTATTTAAAACTTCTGCAGCCTGCACACCTGCTAAATAATTTATTAAAACAATATCAGAGAAAAAGAAAGGTATTTCTTCGCTGCCCATAGGAAATTTATATAAAGCAGAACTGTATTGAATATCCCAATCATCTTTTTTAGGTTCTGATAAAACTATACCATTGTCAAAAGAAATAAACTTGAAATTATATTCAGCATCTTTTGTTATATCTAATGTACGAAAAGTTGTTTCTGTAATTCTTGCATATTGAAGCGTATAACCACCAGCACCGTTTTTTAATACTCTAATTTTGTACCAAGGTCTTGCAGCAATACCACCACCTTTACCTCTTTGTATTATGTAAACTTTATTTTCTGCAAGTACATTATTAATTGCAATTTTAGTATAAGCTAAATTGTCCGAAAAACTATCAACCATTGCAAAATCTGTTGTAGAGTACGATAAATCCAAAGCTAAACCTACAGTATCAGCAGCATTTACAGTAGTTAAATCGTTTTTGTTTAATGCTACAGTTAATGCAGCGGTTTTATAATTTAAAGTTACTCTAAAATCATTACCACAATAAAATGCTACATCCCAACTTGCTCTTTCTGATAGAGTAATTTGATTGGTACTAAAATCTACAAAGGCAGAATTTGCAGCATTAGCACCACTTTCAGAACCTGCTATTAAATTAAGTGTAGTATCGCCACCAGTTGAAGGTGGCGTTAATACAGGCATTTCATCTTTTTTACAAGAACCAAAAATTGATATAGATACTACAATTATTCCTATTGCTATAATTTTATTTTTCATCATTTTATTTTTTTTTTTAGAAAACTATTTTTTACTCCAGCTAAAATTTATTCCTATAAAATAAGAACGTCCGTAAGCATAATTTATAACAGAACCTGATTCATGAATGCCACTTGCACCAATTGCTGAACTTCCTATTCTGCCTACATCAAATAAATTTTTTATTCCTGCCTGAATTGTAAACAACTTATATAATTGTTTTGATGCTGTTATATCTGCCCAATGAAAAGCATTTCTTTTTGATAAAATAATATCGTTGCTGTTATCCAAAGAATAGGTAGGTACTTTGCCTGTAAACTTATAATAGAAGCCTACACTTGCATTCATTTTTTGAAGTTTGTAAGTTACATTACATGTTATTTCTGGCGACCAAGAGTATAAAGATTTATTTCCGTCTAAATTTTTATTTTCCTGATAAGTATTGTAATAACCAATGAATGAAGCACCAATATTTGCAACTACATTTTTCCATGTAATTGTATTATCTAATGTAAAACCTGTTGTTCTAAATTTATCTCTATTAAAGTATGAAAAAATTGTAACTCCATTATTATCTACATAATCATACATATCTATAAAGTCGGAATAATCATTATAAAATCCGGTTAAGCTAGATGTAATGGAAACATCTTTTTTCTTCATTGCATTGCATGAAAGGCTTGCCATGAAACTGTTTGAGGTTTCTGCCTTTAAATCTGGATTGCCTTGTATATTGTGATTGGCATCTAAAAAACTAAAGTATAACTCTCTTAAAATAGGAGCTCTAAAACCTCTTGCATAAGATAATCGTAAATCCAATATTTTATTAAGTGTAAATTTGGTATTTAATGATGGAATAATAGGAGGGGCACTGTATTTACTGTTTTTGGTAATTCTAATTCCTGGACGAATATTGATGAAAGTTGTTGGTTTTATTTCAGATGAAACAAAAAAAGAATAATCTGTAATGGAAGAATTAGGTATTACTCTGTGACCACTAGTTACATCATTTTTTATATCAAAACCTGGTTGTATAGAAAGTTTTTGAGAAATAGTATAAGCAAGTGTTGTTCTTGCAAAAAATGTTTTAAATGGTGTTACATCCCAATAGCCATTTAATAAATCTTCAGGCGTGTTATTTTTTATTGTTATACCAGTCCAATAATCATGTGTAAATGATTTTGTATTACGCTTATAATCTTGATAAGAAATTGCAGTATTTAATTTTAGTGCTTTGTTAATATTCCATACAGATTGTAATTGATGTGTAAATCTATTAGTAATATAATATTGCTGAAAGCTTTTGTAAGTGGTAAGGCTCATAGGGCTTGCAGCCAACAACTCTTCATTCAAAAAATCTAATCTGTACCAAATATCAAAATTGTTGTTACTATAACCTAAAGTTCCTCCAGTCATCCATTGTTTTTTAGGTCTAAATACTTTGGCAGGAAAAGCAGCAGTATCAGCAAATCCACCAAAATTATTTCTTGTTAAATAGGCAGAACTTCTCCAGTGATTATTGTTCCAACTTAATGAAACATTTTCATAATGCACACCATTTTTGGTAAAAGGCACATAAGTGTTATATACACCTTCTTCTCTTATTTTTACTCCTACTGAAAAATTATTTCCACTTTTTATTCCTTTTTTTGTAATAATATTTATAACACCAGCTAAAGCATCTGTGCCATAAATAACACTCATAGGTCCTTCAACAATTTCTATTCTTTCTACAGTATTAATATCAATTTGAGAAATACTTTGTTTGGTTGCATCTCTATCTGCTAAAGGAATTCCATCAATTAAAATTTTAACTCGAGTTCCTCCTAAGCCTAAAATTTTTGTATCAGTTTCTCCTAAATAATTATCTGATGCAAAACGTATTCCTAATTCGCTATTAAGCACTCCAACAACATCATTGGCTGCACGCATTTTTATACGTTCTTCATTTATACTTCTTACTTTGTAAACAGAATTTTTTAAAGGCTGAGGAGTATATTGTCCTGTAACTACTACTTCATCGCCTAAGCCTTTAATGGTATCTTGTTGATTGTTTTTTTGCTGACTGTAAATGTTTGTAACAGTAAATAGAAACGTTAAAATCAAAAGTTGTTTTAGTTGAATCATACATTGCTCTTTAAAAAAAAATTTTATGGTGGGCAAATATTTAGTTAGAAAAATTTATTTTCTGCCATAGAATTGTCAAACATTTTTTTTAAAATAAAAAAGGATAAAATATTTTTTATGAAAGAGTAAGAAATAAAAAAGATAAGAAGTAGATATATTATAAAAGGCTTTGCTGTTTTTTGCAAAGCCTTGATTTTAGTGACCCCTCAGGGACTCGAACCCTGGGCCTACTGATTAAGAGTCAGTAGCTCTACCAACTGAGCTAAGGAGTCTAATTTTTTTTGAGCGAGTAAAAATAAGGACAAATTTGCTTATCAACATTTTTTATCTTTTGTTGAAAATTACAAGCACTTCTTGTTATAGTAACACAATACTTTTATTGCATTATGAAAAAGTTTTTGTATTTATTTGTTACAATTATTGTGTTTACTTCTTGTGGTAAATATGTTACTAAAACAGGCAAAGCGTCGTATTATTCAGATAATTTAAGAGGCAATAAAACTGCTAATGGAGAGAGGTATCAACCGTCAGAATATACAGCAGCACATAAAAAACTTCCATTCAACACTACTGTAAAAGTTACCAATTTAAACAACAATAAAACAGTTACAGTACGCATCAATGACAGAGGTCCTTACGTTTCAGGAAGAATAATTGATTTGAGTAAAGCTGCTGCAAAAGAATTAGGAATGTTAAATTCTGGCGTTGTTAATGTAAAAATAAAATACAAAAGAAAGAACCAATAAAGCCACAATATATTTGCATGATGAGTAAACCATTTTTGTACACCATTCTTTCGCCCAACTTACTTCATAATTACGATATTAATAATAGCGTTGTTGTTATAATTGATGTTTTTAGAGCCACATCAACTATTGTAACAGCTTTGTATAATGGAGCAGCAAAAGTAATTCCTGTAGATGCTGTTGATAAATGTATAACCATTGGAATGCAAACACCCAATAGCATTACAGCAGGTGAACGTGATGGAAAAGTGATTGAAGGTTTGCAATTTGGCAATAGCCCTGCTGAGTATCCAAGAAACTTTATTGAAGGAAAAACTTTAGTGCTTACAACAACCAATGGTACCAAACTTTTACACATGGCATTGAACAATGGGGCAAGTGAAATTGTTACTGGTTCATTTCCTAACTTAAATGCTGTTTGTAATTTCTTACAACAACAAAACAAAAATGTTTTTTTAGGTTGTAGTGCTTGGAAAAATAGAGTAAACTTAGAAGATACCTTGTTTGCAGGTGCTGTAATTAATCAAGTAAAAGAATATTTTACTATTCATTGCGATAGTAGTTTAATGGCAGAACAAATGTATAAACTACATAAAAATGATTTAAAAGCATTTGCAAGAACCACTACACATTGGCATAGATTGGCAAAATTTGGATTAGAAAAAGATTTGGAATATTGTGTTACAGAAAATGTGGCAAACATTTTGCCTATTTATAAAAACGAATGTTTAATTGTAGAATAATTTGTTTAAAAAAAACAATTTGAAAAGAAATGAAAGAATTGAAACTATATGTACAAAATATTTTTATTGCTTTAGTAATACTTTTTTCTTTTAAAACAACAACAGCACAGGATTCTTTATCAAGTTTTGAAACAAACCCTTTGTTTACAAATGCACATGTAGGTGTTGCAGTATTTGATCCTTCTACCAACAAATATTTATACAATTATCAGGGAAATAAATTTTTTGTACCAGCAAGTAATTTAAAAATATTTACTTGCTATGCAGCTATGAAAACCTTAGAAGATAGTTTAACAGGTTTGTATTATACTTTAGATGATGATAGCAGTTATCTTGTAAAATTTTCTGGCGACCCTACATTTTTACATCCTGATTTTACCACACAACCTGTATTTGATTTCTTTTCTAAACATCATAATAATTTAACGGTTATAGCTGCAAATTGGAAAAACAAACGTTATGGAAATGGTTGGGCTTGGAACGATTATAGTGCAGGTTATATGCCTGAACTTTCTTCAATTCCTATTTACGGCAACACTGTAAATTTTTTAAGAGATAAAAATAAAGTTATTGTTACACCTCAATGGTTTAAAGATTCATTAACCATTTATGGCAATACTCAATCTGGTAAATATTCTATTGAAAGAAATTTTTATAATAATCAATTTAGCCTTGTAAGCAGTAGTAGCATTTTTGTAAAAAAAGATATTCCTTTTATAACATCAGATTTGCTTTCTATTGATTTGTTACAAGATACTTTGTTGGAATTAATTAACTACACCAATGCCGATATTGTAAATAAAGTAAGTTGGCAAAAAATAAAATCTCAACCTACTGATACAGTTTTAAAAATAATGATGAATAGAAGCGATAATTTTTATGCTGAACAACTTTTATTAATGATAGGTAACGAAAAATTACAAGAAACTCAGCAAGGAAATATTATTAATAATTTACAAAACACTTATTTTAAAGATTTACCACAACAACCCAGATGGGAAGATGGTAGCGGATTGAGCAGGCATAACTTAGTAACGCCGGAAGATTTTATTTGGGTATTAAATAAAATGAGAACTGAATTTAATGCAGATAGAATTAAAGCTATTTTTCCTACAGGGAATACAGGTACTTTATCGGGTTATTTCAAAAATTTGAGAGGTAAAATTTTTGTAAAAACTGGTTCGTTAAGTAACAATATTTCTTTGAGTGGTTTTCTAATTACTAACTCTGGAAAAGAATTAATTTTTTCTATTTTAGTTAATAATCATCAATCTTCTACAGGTGCTATTAAAAAGGCAATGGAAAATTATTTAACAGATATTATTATAAAACTATAAATTAGTATAGCAACTAAAATCTTTTCTTAAAGTTTCTATTGTTGTTGTTATTATTGTTTCTGTTGTTGTTATTTCCATTTCTACCATTTGCATTTCTGTTGTTGTTATTGTTGTTTCTGTTTCTGCTACCAAAATTTTGTCTTCTATGTTGATTGTTACCACTTCTACCATAATCATCTCTTTCAAAATTTTGATTTCTATGTTTGATGTATGGTGTATTGCTAAACTCTAATTGCCCTCCAGTAATTTCGTCCAATTCTGCTCTAATGCTATCATCATGTACCAATTCTTTATGCCAGTTGCTGTAAGATAATTTCATGTAATAAGCAATAGCATTGGCAAAGCCTGCTTTTTTATCTGGGTCTTCTTCTTCTAATGCTTTATCAATAACTGTTTCTAAATTTTTTCCTAAATGAGCATAACGAGGATGACGTTTAGGGTAAGGCAATCTTTCGCTTTTTCCTTTATAAGTTTCTTTTTGAGGAATAGGATATGGGCTTTCAACATCTAATTGAAAATTGCTGATAACAAATAAATGATCCCATAAAATATGTCTAAAATTTTCTACATTTTTTAAATGAGGATTTAAAAGCCCCATTAATTCTATTACAGATTTTGATTGTTGATTTCTTTTTTCTTTATCCTCAATAGTTAAAAGGTACTCTACCATTTTTTGTACATGCCTGCCATATTCGCCCATTACCAAATGGTTTCTTTGTGTGTTGTATTCCATAATGCAAATGTAAGGTTT
>JAIXLB010000058.1:1752-45536 GCA_026931905.1 Chitinophagales bacterium | reverse complement strand
AATTTATACTATTTTAAGAGAGAAATTACCAAAGGAATTAGAGCTACAAATACGTTTATATGAAACAGAAAGAAACTTTGTTGAATATCCAGCTTAATGCAGAAAATAAAATAGAATTGAGCGATATTGTGATAGATGAAATGGGCAACGACCATATTAGCACAAGCATTGATACACCTATGTTACAAGATGCTTTTAAAATGAGCGATGCTGAAAAAATTGCTGCTATAGAAAACCATTTTAAACAAATTATGGAAATTCTTGGCTTGGATTTAAAAGATGATAGCCTTAGAGGTACACCTAAACGTGTGGCTAAAATGTATGTGCAAGAAATTTTTAGTGGCTTAAATCCTGCTAATAAACCTGCTATTACTTTATTTGATAACAAGTATGCATACAAAGAAATTTTAGTTGAAAAAAACATTTCGTTTTACAGTTGTTGTGAGCATCATTTTGTACCATTTTCAGGAAAAGCACATGTGGCATATATTAATAGTGGCAATGTAATTGGTTTGAGTAAACTGAACAGGATAGTGCAATATTTTGCCAAACGCCCTCAAGTGCAAGAAAGATTAACGATGCAAATTGGTAAAGAATTGCAAAGAATTTTAAATACCGATGATGTTGCAGTTTTATTAGATGCCAAACATTTATGTGTTGCAAGCAGAGGCGTAGAAGACGATACAAGCAGTACTGTAACTGCTTTTTATGGAGGAGAGTTTAATAACGAAGAAAAGAAAACGGAGTTTTTAAAATACCTGAATTTGGAAACAAAGTTTTAATAAATTAAGACTGAACAGCATTAATGTATCAACGAGTTTGATGCAAAAATTTGCCGCTTGTAATTTTTATAAAATTTTATAAAAACTACTGATTGGTTTCTATTACTTTTGTTGATGATGAAGCATATTTTAACCCTTATAATTTGTTGCACTTTTATTGTTGCAAATGCCCAGCAAACTTCAGATAAATGGGATTTGAAAAGAATGGTAGATTATGCCATGAAAAATAATATTTCTGTAAAGCAAGCAGATGTTCAGGCAAGAATTACAGCACTGCAATATCAAGGCAGCAAATTAGCAATTTACCCTTCAGCAAATTTTAATACAGATATAGGTATGCAGTTTGGTCGTTCGGTAGATCCTACTACCAATCAGTTTACTACTACACAGCTTTTATTTAATTCATTTAATTTTAGTACAGGAATTGTATTATACAACTGGGGTAAATTAAAAAATAACATTCAGGCTTCTGAATTTGCTTTAAAGGCAGCAACAACAGATGTAGAACGAGCAGCCAATGATGTTGCCTTAAATGTAGCAACTTTTTATTTGGCTGTATTAAGCAGTAAGCAACAAATTGAAATTGCACAAACACAAATTGCTTCTACTACAGAACAATTATTAAATACCAGAAAACGAGTTAATGCTGGGTCTTTACCAGAATTAAATGCTGCAGAATTAGAAGCAAGATTAGCAACAGATAGTATTAATTATTACAATGCTGTAAGCAATTTTGAGCAAAATATTTTAAATTTAAAAGGGTTAATGAATTTGGATATGGCTACACCTTTTGATATTGAAATACCACCTTTAGATAAAATTCCTTTAGAGTCCTTAGCAGATTTAGAACCTGCTGTGGTATTGCAACAAGCTCTTGCAACTCTACCTCAACATAAAGTAGCAACATTAAGGTTTAAAAGTGCTGAAGCCTCAGTAAAAGTTACTAAAGCTGGTATGTATCCTACTATTACTTTTGGTGGAGGTTTGGGTACAAACTTTTCATCAAGCACTAAAAAAATTACGAATGTAACTTTAGGTCCTCCTCAAATTACAGGACAATTTGTAAATGTAGGAGGAACAAATTACGATGTAATGGAACCCACCATGCAAATAACACAAGGCAAAAAAAGTTTTGGAGAACTTTGGAGTGGCTATGGCACACAATTAAACAATAACTTTCGTCAAAACTTAGGCTTTCAAATTAATGTGCCTATTTTTAATAATGGCAGTGCAAAGCTAAATTATCAAAATAGCAAGTTGCAATTAAAGCAAGCAGAAATAGCAGTAGAACAATCCAAACAAAAATTACAACAAGACATTTATTTGGCACATAATAATGCAGTAGCAGCATTACAAAGATTTAATGCAAGCGAAAAAACTGTTGAAACTGCAGAACGCTCTTACAACTACGCCAAAAAAAGATATGAGGTAGGATTGCTTACCACATTGGACTTAATTACCAATCAAAATAATTTATTACAAGCTAAACTTACACGATTAAACAATCAATTTGAATATGTTTTTCGTATGAAATTATTAGAATTTTATAAAGGTCAAGGCTTAAAATTATAAACGTATAAATGCAGTAGTATGAGTAAGAAACTTATTTGGCTTATTATATCATTAGTATTAATTATTGTTATTTTAATAGTACTTAAAAAACAAGGTATTATTGGAAAAGAAGAAGGCAAAAAAGTAACTACAGAAAAAGTTACAAAACGTACTATTATAGAAACTGTAACAGCAAGTGGAAAAATTTCTCCAGAAGTAGAAGTAAAAGTAAGCCCAGATATAAGTGGCGAAATTGTTGAACTAAATGTAATAGAAGGCGATACAGTACAAAAAGGGCAAATTGTAGCAAAAATTTATGCAGATATTTATGCCTCTCAAAGAGACCAAGCTGCTGCAGGAGTAGAGCAAAGCAAAGCAATGGAAGAAAACTCCAAAGCAAATTTAGCTGCATTAGAAGCTACCTTAGAACAAGCCAAAGCAACCTATTTGCGTCAGAAAAAATTGTATGAAGAAAAAGTAATTTCACTTGCAGAATTTGAACAAGCAGAGCAAACTTATAAAACTGCACAAGCCAATTATAAAGCAGGAAAAGAAAGCATTAAAGGCAATGTAGCTGCTATTCAAAGTGCTCGTGCCAATTTAAACAGAGCAGATAAAGATATTAGCAGAACAGTAATTACTGCACCCATGACAGGGGTTGTAAATGTGTTAAGTGTAAAAAAAGGAGAACGTGTAGCTGGTAATAGTTTTAGCATAGGAACAGAAATGATGCGTATTGCAGATTTAAACAGTATGGTTGCCATTGTTGATGTTGGCGAAAACGATATACCAAAAGTTAACTATGGCGATACAGCTATTGTAACTATTGATGCTTTTGGTAACAGAAAATTCAAAGGAATAGTGTTTAAAATTGCTAATCCTTTATCCAATGTTCAAAGTGCAACTACAAGTACAGATGTGGCTAACTATAAAGTTCATGTAAGATTATTGCCAGAAAGCTATGCAGATTTAATTGTAAAAGGAAAACCTTTTCCTTTTAGACCTAATATGAGTGCAACTGCAGATATACAAACAAAAACCGTAAAAGACGTTTTAGCTGTTCCATTATCTGCTGTTACCACAAGAGATTCTAAAGATAATGCACCTATTAAAAACAATAAATCTGGCAATGAAAATAACAACGATACAGAAAAAGAAAAACAAACCAATACTGAAGTTATAGATGAAGTTGTTTTTGTAAAACAAACCAACAATACCATTAAAAAAATAAAAGTTACTACCGCTGTTCAAGATTTGAATTATATACAAATTACAGATGGGCTAAAAGAAAACGATGAAATAATTACAGGACCTTATACATTACTTAGTAAAACTTTAAAAGAAGGCGATTTAATTAAAGTGGTACCCAAAGAACAGTTGTACGATGCTGCTAAGAAAAACTAACAAACTATAATTCTTTTTCCATAAGATAATGAGGAATTGTAATTTCAATAAACTCATTACTTACAATTTTATAGCCCATTTTTTCGTAAAAGCCAACCGCATTTTTTCGTGCATGCATAGAAATTTTTCTATAACCTCTATCTCTTGCAATATTTTCGGCATAAGTCATTAAAACTTTACCAAAACCCTTGCCCTGTAAGCCACTCAGCACAGCCATTTGTCTTAAACGCAAGGTATATTTATCTTGTGTTTTGGTAAGCAAACAACAACCCTCCAGCTTATCATCTTCAAAGCAACCAATTAAAATATCTTCACTTTCTCTTGCTAATTCTTCCAGCGAAAATGCAAGATTTAAAGGCTTGCGTAACATATTGTAACGAAGCTCTACCATTTGTTTATACTCATTAGAGTTGTGGTCAATAATCTTTATTGCCATAAGCAAGTAGTGTTTGGAGTTTACAAGATAATCAACTTTTTAATACAATAAATATTTTTCAATTTTTTTTGTAGTCGGCATAAAAAAAATATTCATCTGTAGTTGCGTCGCACACTTGTACTATAATAATTCTATTCAAAAAAAACTACAAAAGTTATATCACATACACAAAATTGTAAAATAATATCACGTATGTATTTCTTAGACTAATACTCCAATAAAAAACGCTGAAAGCATTGATTCTATTGAGTTTGCATTTTCTTGATAAAAGCAATGGAAACACAAATAAAATTTAACTTTAGAATAAATCTTATTGCAGGACTATAAAAATCAAAACTCAATTAAGGTTTTCAACAGAACTACTCTATATGCTAAAACATTACTTATAAAGAAATAGAAAATAATTTTACTTTTTATTATTGAGCAACATAAATCTTGCGGTTTCATAAAATGCATCTGCTATAAAGCGTAATTGTTTTTTTATGGCTTCATCTGTAGCTGGATTATTATCTTTAATGCTTACAAAACTTTCAACTTGATTATCTTTTAATTGGTAGTTATAAAAATAATCTTTGTTCAAAGCACCAATAATTTTTGTAGCAGGATCTATAATAAAAGTAAAGTTGTTAGCATCATCATTTTTTAAAGAAAATAAATTTCGTCCTAAGGTTGTGTTGGTATAACTTATATTACATAAGTGAGCAATAGAAGGCAAAACATCTACCTGCGAAGCAGGTGTAGTAACTTGTTTGCTTTGTAAAATATGAGGTGCATAAAATAATAAAGGAACATGCATATTGGTTAAACCCTGTGTAGTAAAAGCTTTTGGAAGCAAATTTCCTGCATCGCCTTTGATGCCATGATCGCCAATAAATACAAACAAAGTGTTGTTGAAATATTTTTCTTTTCGTGCAGCTTCTATAAATTTTTGATAACTAAAATCGGTATATCTAAACGCATTAAACTCATCTTCATTTTCAAAGCCATATTTTTTTAAAGTGTCTTTATTTATTTTTTTCTTTTGAAATTCTTTTAAATCTTCTTTAGGTATTGTATAAGGTCTGTGGTTATCTGCTGTTTGAATAACAGCAAAAAAAGGTTTCTCTTGTTTTGCTAAAACTTTGTTGGCTTCTAAGAAAAGATTTTTATCGCTAATGCCCCATACATCTATTTCTTTTGAATCATAACTACCTTGTTCGTATAAATTTAATCCTTCAATATTATTAGTAAGTAAGCCACGAATATTTGCCCAACTACTGCTACCTCCTAAGAAATAAAATTTTTCAAAATTTTTAAAATCGTTAATAATAGTATGTTGGTTTACTGCTGCAGGATTTCGGCTTGAAGTTCTATTAAATTGAACATCAGGAATTCCAGTAATAGTAGCCCAAACGCCTCTTGCAGTACCATAAGCAGGAGAAAATGCTCTGTTAAAAAATACGCCATTCCTACACATCTCATCAAAGAAAGGAGTAGTATTTAATGGATTGCCAAACATAGAACTTTTGTAGGCTGAAAATGATTCGCAAATAACCAAAACTACATTGTGTATTTGTTTTGCAGTAACATTATTGCTATCGCTTTGTACCATTCTTTTGAAATTTAAAGTGCTGCTGTCTCTTTCATTTTCTGGCACTCCTAAATAGGCACTCATCCAAGCGTAATGTTCATCAAGTTTTGCTTTATCAAAAGTAGCTTCTCTAAATTCCATTGTGCTAAAAAACGATTGAAAGGGATTTAAGGCAATGTTGGCAGCATAATCATTTCCTAAATTATAAGCATTGCTCCAACGTAAGGGATATTGCCCTCCTTTGTAAACAATGTTTCCAACAATACAAAATGCTAAAAACAAAACAAAAATTACACCCCACACTTTACTACTTTTTTTTGTAGAAACATTGGGTCTGCTTAAAATAAAATTATAATTAAGTTTTACAATAGTCATTAGTAAAGAAATAGCAATCAATGCTCCTGCAAGTATCCATCCTAAATGATAGCTTTGCCACATCATACCAAAAGATATTTTTGCATCGTTTAAAAAAGTTAAAACATTGGCATTTAATCTTTGACGTAAGTAACCATAATGAGCAAAATCGGCTATATAAAAAATAGTCAAAAAAATTACAAATAAGGTCCAAATAAAAAATGAAATTCTGCTGCCCCATTTTTTATTGATAGGATGAAGAAAAGGAATTGAACCTATTAAATAAATGAGTAAAACGGTTATTGCTACAAATCTTAAATCGTATCTAAAGCCAAGCCAGTAAGCCTCTACAAGAGAAATTGTTTTTTCGGTAGGTGTTCTGAATTTTAGAACAACTGTCCAACGCAACAAACTCATGATTAGTAAAAAAATAATTCCTGTAAGGAATAGCCAAACTATATATCTTGGTATTTTAAGTTTTTTCATGCAAACGCAAAAATAAACGATAAAAGTTATTGCTATGTTATCATTTATCAAGCTATTATCTTTACAGCAATGAATTTTTTATTTCTTACTAATTTTTTTGAATGGATTGATAAGGCAGATAAAAAACTGTTTCTTAAAATCAATACTCAATGGACAAACCATTTTTTTGATACTAATTTGCCTTGGTACAGAGAGGCATCTACTTGGATTCCTTTGTATTTATTTTTGTTGTTGTTTGTAATTATATATTATGGCAAAAAATCAATACCATGGATTGTTGTAGTAATTGCAACAGCAGCACTTTCTGATCAAATTAGCAGTAATCTTTTAAAAAACATTATTGAAAGGCCACGACCTTGTAACGATGTTATAATAAAAGAAATGGGCAGGTTGCTTTTGGGTCGCTGTCCTTCAAGTTATAGTTTGCCTTCCTCTCATGCAGTAAATCATTTTGCTGCTGCCATATTTATTTTTATTACCCTTAAATCTGCTTTTAAAAAATGGGCTTATTTATTTATTTTTTGGGCAGCTTCCATTTGCTATGCACAAGTGTATGTAGGTGTTCATTATCCTGTAGATGTTTTTGTGGGTGCAATAATTGGTAGTCTTATTGGTGGTGGTGGTGCTTTTTTATTCAATAAATATTTTAAGCTTGAAAAAAACAAAAGTTGATTTTTATTTTTTCAATGCTTCCCAATACTCAGCAGCTCTTCTTGTATGTGGTATTACAATAGTGCCTCCTACAATATTTGCAACTGCAAAAATTTCGTACAGTTGCTCTGTAGTAATACCTAATTCAAAACATTTTTCTACATGATATTTTATACAATCATCGCATCTTAAAACCATGCTTGCTACTAAGCCAAGCATTTCTTTTGTTTTTTTATCCAATGCTCCCTCTTCATAAGTATTGGTATCTAAATTAAATAATCGCTTTATAACTAAATTGTTTTTACTTAATATCACCTCATTCATTTTTGAACGATACTCATTAAACTCTTGTACCAGATTGCTCATTTTATTTTATTTAAAATTATTTTAGTCTAAAAGGAATAGAAAGCTTTGCATGGTAATTTACAGAAACTTTGTTTTTAATTCCAGGTTTCCATTTTGGAGAGTTTTTTAAAAGCCTTACTGCTTCTTCTTCAAAACCCCAACCATTTACAGTTAAGTGTGCAATATCTGTAATGCTTCCATCTTTTCTTACTACAAACTCCAAATACACATCTGCTTCTAATTCTTCCCACCAAGCCTTTTTAGGATATTTCATATTTTTTTTCAAATATTTTTTCCATGCTTCTTCGCCTCCAATAAAAGAAGGTAAAGTATCTACAATATTATATACTGTATCAAAACCTGCTGGTTCTTTATTTATGGATTGTTGAGCCTTTGTTTGTATGAAAGCAAATATTAAACCAGCAAACAAAATTATTTTTTTCATTAAACATATATTTTAAATCAACTCTAAAACATAAAAAATCTTTTGCTAAATTAAGTACATTTGGTACTAATATTTTTATAATTATGATACAGAATAATAAAACAACTCAAAACTTTACTACCGCTTATGAAAAATTAAATCCAGAGCAAAAACTTGCTGTAGATACGATTGAGGGTCCTGTTTTAGTAAATGCTGGTCCAGGCACAGGTAAAACACAAATTTTAGCAACACGAATTGGAAATATTTTATTGCAAACCGATATAAATCCTGAAAATATTTTGTGTTTAACCTATACAGATAATGGTGCTGTAGAAATGCGAAATCGTTTATTGAAAATTATCGGTAATCCTGCATATAAAGTTCAAATACATACTTTTCATTCATTTTGTAATGAAATAATACAAGACAATCTTGCCTATTTTGGTGCATTGAATTTAGAACCAATTGGCGATTTAGAAGAAATAGAATTGTTTTATGAACTCATTGATAAAATACCCAATGATAATGTATTAAAAAGATTAAGAGGAGAAATTTATTATGAAAAAAACAGGCTAAAAAATTTATTTTCTTTAATGAAAAAAGAAGCCTGGGAGCCTGCTTACATTATTGAGCAAACCAATACTTACATTAATTCTTTGCCTACAAAAGAGGGTTACTATTATAAAACAAAGTATAAAGATAAAAAAGCAGGAGATCTTAAACAAGGAGCCATTGATGAAGAAACAAAAAGAATGGAAATGCTTAAAGCTGCTGTAAGTTTTTATGAGTTGTATAATCAACTAATGGAAGAAAAAAATCGTTATACCTATGATGATATGATATTGTGGGTTTTAAAAGCATTTGAAGAAAATAAAAGTTTGTTGTTGGATTATCAAGAAAGATTTCTTTACATTTTAGTAGATGAGTTTCAAGATACGAGTCGTTCTCAAAATTTATTATTGCAACAACTTAATAGCTATTGGGATGTTCCAAATGTATTTGCAGTAGGCGATGCAGACCAAAGTATTTTTTCTTTTCAAGATGCTAATGTGAAAAATATTGAGCACTTTAAAAATAAATTTATGAATGATATTGTAGAGATTGACTTAACCAAAAACTATCGTTCTACTCAAATAATTTTAAATGCAGCTCACCATTTAATTACAAAAAATAATTTAAGAATAACCAATAACGACAAGCCTTTGATAAGCTCTTTAGAAGCCTTAAAAGATATAAGTACACCACCAAAAGTTATAGAATTTCCCAATCCTTCGCATGAAGCAGTTTACATAACACAACAAATAGAAAAACTACTTGAACAAGGAGTGAAAGGAAATGAAGTTGCAGTTATTTATCGCAATCACAAACAAGCAGATGAAATTATTACTATGCTTGAACAAAAGAAAATTGCCATTAATACCAAACGAAAAGTAAATATTTTAACGCTTCCTTTTATTGAAAATATAATTAGCATTCTTACATGGATTGATGCAGAAAAATATATACCATATAGTGGAGATGATATATTGTTTAAAATGCTGCATAGCAATTTTTTTGAAAACGATGCTATTGAAATTGCCAAACAAGCTGTAGCTGTGAAGCAAGAAAATAATAAGACAAAAGGCGATAAATTTTCTTTGCGTTCCTGGCTAAATAAATTGCCCAATGAGCAAGGGAATTTATTTCCCGAATCAAAAAATAATTTAAAGAAAACTATTTTAGTTTTAGAAAATCTGCTTTATGAAAGTTCAAACTGTACCTTACAACAACTGTTTGAAAAACTCATACAAAACACTGGTGTATTAGCTTACATATTAAGTAACGAAGAAAAACCTTGGTTAATGCAAGTGCTTACCTCTCTCTTTAATTTTATAAAAGAAGAAACAAAGAAAAATCCTGATATAACTTTAAGAGAATTATTGAAAATAATAGAATTGATGCAGAAAAATAATTTAAGTATTAATTTGAATAAAATTATTGCCAACGAAAATGGTATAAATTTTACCACTGCACATAGCAGTAAAGGCAGTGAATTTGAATGTGTATTTATATTGGGTTGTACCGAAAATAGTTGGGATAAATTAGGAGGTAGAAATATGAACTTCAAACTTCCAGATAATTTAATAAGCAATTACAGCAATGCTTCAGACCTTGAAGAAGCAAGACGATTGTTTTATGTTGCAACCACAAGAGCAAAAAAGTTTTTACAAATTTCTTATGCTGTAAAAGATGATAATGATAAAAATGTTATAGCCAGCAGCTTTGTTGAAGAAATTTGCGAAAACAAAAACATACCAATAGAAACAATTACTGTAAACGATGCTGTTTTAGTAAATTATAGTTTACTACAGTATGCCCAAAAGGCTAAACCAGAAATAAAATTAGTAGAAGAAACCTATATCAATCAACTCTTGCAGCATTATACATTAAGTGTTACACACTTAAATAATTATTTAAGTTGCCCATTAAAATTTTATTATCAAAATTTAATACAAGTTCCTGCTGCTAAAAGCGAAAGCATGGCATTTGGCTCTGCTGTACATTATGCTTTGGATACATTTTTTAAAAACATGTTGGATAACGATTATGTTTTTCCAACAGATGCTTTTTTAATAGATTCTTTTAAGTGGCACATGAATAAAAACAGAGAAGCATTTACTCCCGAAACGTATGCACTAAGATTGGCTTATGGCGAAAAAATAATTCCAAAATATTATGAACATTACATTCATGTTTGGCATAAAAAAGTAACCTTAGAAACATCGCTTAGAAATATTATGCTTGATGATATTCCTCTTAATGGTAAATTAGATAAAATAGAATTTTTTGGAAATGATGTAAATGTGGTTGATTATAAAACAGGAAAATTTGATAATGCCAAAAAGAAATTAAATCCTCCTGATGAAAATGAACCCAATGGTGGTGATTATTGGAGGCAAGCTGTTTTTTACAAAATTTTAATTGATAATGACAAAACAAGGCAATGGAATGTTGTAAGTACCGCCTTTGAATTTGTTGAACCCAAAAATGATGAATATAAAACAGTAAAAATTCCAATTCAACCACAAGACACCACCACAGTAAAGCAACAAATAAAAGATACATGGAAAAAAATTCAAGCAAGAGATTTTAAAACTGGTTGCGGAAAACCCGAATGCGAATGGTGCAGTTTTGTAAAAACAAATAAATTATATGTGGCATTGCATCAATTAGAAGATGAAGAATAGGGTTGTGTGTTTTTCTTAAAAATAAATTGGTTGAAATATTGAATGAAATTTTAAGTACCTATTTTAATTAAAATAGTTCATCTTTTAAAGCTGCTATAATTCTTTAAGAATAAGCATTTCGAGTGCTTTTATTTTTTTTATCTCTTTTTTATAATTATTTTTCTAAATGTAGAATGGGTAAAACTTTAAAATTTTATATCTTTCCGTTTTTAAATAGGTTTAATATAGGTATGACAAATCAAGAAAAACGAAAAAGAAGTTATGTATTAATGCGTACAATTTATGATATGGGTATGGCTGTATTTTTATTAGGCATGGCTGTATTTATGTTATTTGGAAGCATTTGGGGTATTGATAAATTTTTAAGTATTGATAAAACATTTCGTTATTTATTTGGTGCAATATGTTTATTGTATGGAGCTTTTAGATTGTACAGAGGATTAAAAAGAGATTACTAATGACACAGAAAATTTCGGCTATATTTTTATTTTTTTTTATTGGATTTACAGTTGCTTGTAAAAACAACTCATCATCTAATTTGAATAATGATACCAATCAAAGTGGCACCATTTATATAAGTGTAGATGAAAGCTTTAAGCCTGTAATACAACAGCAACTATTGGTTTTTAAATCATCCTATCCAGATGCAAATATTGTAGCAACTTATAAATCAGAAGTAGATTGTTTTAGAGATTTGGAAAAAGATAGTACACGCATGATTTTAGTTGCAAGAAAATTAAAACCCAATGAAGATACTTTTTATAAATCTAAATTGGATTATATACCCAAGCAAGATGTTGTAGCTTTTGATGCAGTTGCTGTTATAATTAATATTAATGCAAAAGATAGCCTGTTTACTTTACAACAGTTAAAAGATATATTAAGTGGTAAAAATAATATACCAGCCATAATGGATGGTAATAATGCAACAAGCACAGTAAGATTTTTACAAGACAATATTTTGCACGGCGAAAATTTTGGAAAAAATGTTGTAGCAACATCTGGCAGCGAAGCTGTAGTAGCAGCAATAGCTACAATGCCTAACGCTATTGGTTTTGTAGGATTGAGTTGGGTAGGTAATAATGATGAACCAAAACAAAAAGAACAGTTAAAAAAAATAAAATTTGCTTTGATAGAATGTACTACTTGTGAAGAAGAAGGAGTATTTACAAAGCCAAGCCAAAGCACAATAACATTTAATCAATATGCTTTGGCACGACCCTTGTATTATATATTAAAAGAATACGCTGAAGGATTAGGATCTGGATTTAAAAATTTTATGACAAATGAAAGAGGACAGTTAATTTTTAGAAGAGCCTATTTAGCACCAGCAAAAATGAATTTAATAAAAAGAAGCAGTGCCATAAAGGAAGAAATAAGTAATTAAAATAAAAATGTTGGAGTTTACATAAAAATTACTTTCCTTGCGAGCAGCAGTATTTTTAAAAAAAGATAAATTTTATAGATTAAAAATAAAAACAAAAGCAATGAAGAAACTTGTTACACTTGCCTTAACACTCATGTTTTTTGTAGGTATATCCAATGCACAAACAATTGAGGATGGAAAAAAACTTTTATCGTATCAAAAAAATAAAAGTGCTTTAGATTTATTTCAAAAATTATACAACCAAAATAATAAAAGTGCTGATAATATATATTGGTATGGACAGGCATTATTAGCTAATAAAAATATTATAGAAGCAAAAGCTGTATTTCAAAAAGCATTACAAGACGGCGTAAATGAACCCTTAATTTGGGTTGGTTCTGGTGGTGTAGATATTGCCGAACATAGCGACTTGAATGCTGCAAAACAAAAATTTGAACAAGCTATTACAGCAACAACACCTACAAAAGGCAGAAACAAAAACAAACCAGATGCAAATATTTTAAACGCAATAGGGAGAGCCAATGCTTATGGAGATTCTAAAACAGGAGACCCTAATTATGGTATAGATAAATTAAAACAAGCAGCAGAACTAAATCTCACAGATCCAGAAATATTAGTAAACTTAGGAAAATGCTATCAAAAATTAGGAGGCGATAATGGAGGAGATGCTGTAAAAGCTTATACAGATGCAGTTTCAAGAGATCCTAAATATGCTGAAGCAGATTGGAGAATGGGTTTAATTTATACAACTCAAGATAATAAAGAAATGTATGAAAAATATTTTGAAGCAGCCATAGCAGCAGATTTTAATTTTCCTCCAGTATATCTTAGCTATTACAGAGTTTATGAAAAAACAAATGTAAATACTGCTAAAGCCTATTTAGATAAATATATGCAGTATGCAGATAAAGATTGTGCTACAGATTATTTTTATGCAGATTATTTATTTAGAGCAGGTAAGTACAATGAAAGCCTAAACAAAGCAAAAGAAATGAGCAGTAATGAATGTAAAACCTACGACAGATTACCTATATTATTTGCTTACAATTACGATAGATTAGGAGATAGTTTACAATCCAAATCTTATTTAGAAAACTATTTTAGTATAGCAACAATAGAAGAAGTAGAGCCAACAGATTATGAATTAGCAGTAAAAGTATTTAGCAAATTTCCAGGGTTAGAAAACCAAACAGTAGGGTATTTACAAAAAGCAATTGCTAATACTACTAAAAAAGAAACCAAGTTAGAATATATGAAATTGGCAGCAGATATGTATGGCAAATCAAAAATGTATAAAGAGCAAGTACAGTGGTTACAACAATACAACGATTTAAAAGGCTCAATGGGCGAATATGACCATTATATTATTACCTCCACTTGCTATATGTCTAAAGATTATACAGCTACAATGGCTTATGCTCAAAAATACATAGCTGCATTTCCAGATAAACCACAAGGTTATGCCTTTAATGTAAATGCTGCAAAAGCTTTAGATACAACCACCAATCCAGGTATTGCAGAACCAGCCTTATTACAATACAATTCTTACTTACAAAAAGATGTAGAAAAAAACAAAAACCAAATTGTAAATAACTACTACTACATCATGATTTATTATGCAGATACAGTAAAAGATTATGAAAAAGCATTAGAATATTGCAATAAAATTTTAGAATTAATACCCGCCGATTCAGAAATGTTAAACATTAAAAAAACCTTAGAAGCAAGAATAAGCAGCCAGTCCAAACAAAAAGGAAAGTAAAAACATAATTAGCAAAAACTATCTATTTTAGTAATAAAAAAAGAAAGACTCTCTTATACTAGAGAGTTTTTCTTTTTTATACATTATACTCTTACATTTGCCTTTTATAAGAAACGAGTCCAGTATGTATTATTTCCTATTAAATATTGCAAATGCAAACACCGCTGCTAATTACTTTCCTATAGGTGTACAATTATTATTTGCAGCAGGCTTTGTAGCTACTATGTTAGCCCTATCGGCATTAGTAGGTCCTAAAAGAAAAACAAAAGATAAATTAGAAACTTTTACGAGTGGTATCGAATCGCATGGCGATGCAAGACAACCAGTGGCTATTAAATATTTTTTAGTAGCAATATTGTTTGTGCTGTTTGATGTAGAAGTTATTTTCTTTTATCCTTATGCTGTAAATTTTAAAGCATTAGGTTGGGAAGCCTTCTTTGCTGTATTAATGTTTGTTGCTTTCTTCTTAGTAGGATTTATTTACATTATAAAAAAGCAAGCATTGAAATGGGAAGATTAAGTAATTAAAGGAACATTAAACATTTTTAAAAATGAGACCAGTAAGATTTAATATACATCCTAAAGAAGCCAGCATTTCAGATAGTATTATTCTAAGTGAAATGCCTGATGGACACATGGGCGAAGGTTTTTTTGCAACAAAACTCAGCGATGTAGTTGGCTTAGCTCGTAAAAACTCTTTATGGCCCATGCCATTTGCAACAAGCTGTTGTGGTATAGAATTTATGGCTACAATGGCAAGCCATTATGATTTGGCAAGATTTGGTAGCGAACGTGTAGGCTTTTCTCCACGCCAGTGCGATTTATTGATGGTTATGGGAACTATAGCCAAAAAAATGGGTCCCGTTTTACGCCAAGTATATATTCAAATGGCAGAACCACGTTGGGTTTTAGCTGTTGGTGCTTGTGCAAGCAGTGGTGGTATTTTTGATTCCTATAGTGTATTACAAGGTATAGACCAAATAGTACCAGTAGATGTATATGTACCAGGATGTGCTCCAAGACCTGAAGCAATTTTAGATGGTGTAATGAGAATACAAGATTTAGTACAAAACGAAAGTATAAGAAGAAGAAATTCTGAAAAATATAAAGCACTTTTAAACAGTTATGGCATTGAATAAACAATAAAAATTATAACTAAACTTGTTTTGATAAAAAGTTGAATAAAAAACTATGACCTTAACCAACGAAATAGTAAAACAAAAATTAATAGAAAAATTTGGCGACCAATTAACCAATTGGGAAGAACCCTATAATTTCTTAACCTTTACTGCACCCAAAGATTTAAACATAAAAATATTACAGTTTTTATACGATGACGAAACATTAAAATTTCGCTTCTTAACAGATTTAACTGCTGTACATTATCCTGATAGAAAAGGAGAAGAAATAGCTGTGGTATATCATTTACACAACTTAGAAGACAATATAAGACTTAGATTTAAAGTATATACAGATGAAGAAAAAACTGAAGTTTTTACAGCAACAGCTTTATACGAAACTGCCAACTGGTTAGAAAGAGAAACTTACGATTTCTTTGGAGTACATTTTATAGGTCATCCTAATTTAAAAAGAATAATGAATGTAGAAGAAATGGATTATTTTCCTTTAAGAAAACAATATCCTTTAGAAGATCAAACAAGGGAAGATAAAGATGATGAAATGTTTGGAAGAGGAGGCTCTATTTTTTAACAAGAATAATATGCAACTATAAATATTATGTCAGATCATTTACAACATATAAGTTTGCCAAAAGGTTCATTAGAAACACAAACTACAACGCTTAATTTAGGACCTACACATCCTGCAACACATGGTGTGTTTCAAAATATTATTGAATTAGATGGAGAAAGAATTGTAAGTGCAGAACAAACTGTTGGCTACATTCACAGAGCCTTTGAAAAAATTGCAGAAAGAAGACCATTATACCAAATTACTGTTTTAACAGACAGATTAAATTATTGCTCAGCACCTTTAAATAATATGGGCTGGCACATGACATGCGAAAAACTTTTAGGCATAAAAACACCCAAACGTGTAGATTATTTGCGTGTTATAATTATGGAACTTTCTCGTATTACAGACCATCTTATTTGTAACTCTATTGTAGGTGTAGATAGTGGTGCTTTTACAGGTTTTTTATATGTAATGCAATACAGAGAATTGGTGTATGAAATTTATGAAGAAATATGTGGTGCTCGTTTAACAACAAACATGGGGCGTATTGGCGGTTTTGAAAGAAATTTTAATGATATAGTTTGGCAAAAATTAGACAAGTTTTTGGTAGAATTCCCTAAGGCTTGGAAAGAGTTTGAAGATTTGTTTATGCGTAACAGAATTTTCATGGATAGATTAATAGGAACTGGAGCCATAAGTGCTGAAAGAGCTTTGAATTATGGATTTACAGGACCAAACCTAAGAGCAGCAGGGGTAGATTATGATGTTCGTGTACATACACCATACAGCAGTTACGAAGATTTTGAATTTACAATTCCTGTAGGAACAACAGGCGATAATTACGATAGATTTTTAGTTCGTGGTCAAGAAGTTTGGCAATCTATTTCAATTATTAAACAAGCCTACGAAAAAGTAAAACAATTCAAAGGTGCAGAAGCAGAAGTTTATCATGCAGACGCTCCAGAATATTATTTACCAGAAAAAGAATTAGTTTATACTACTATAGAGTCTTTAATATGGCATTTTAAAATTGTAATGGGCGAATCTGATATACCAAAAGGAGAAGTATATCATAGTGTTGAAGGAGCTAATGGAGAGTTAGGTTTTTACTTAATAAGTGATGGAGGAAGAACGCCTTATCGTTTACATTTTAGAAGACCAAGCTTTATTTATTATCAAGCATTTAGCGAGTTAATAAAAAACAATATGCTTAGCGATGCAATTATGACCATGAGTAGTTTAAACCTAATTGCAGGCGAATTAGATGCCTAAAGAACAAAGTAATTTAAAAGAATAAAAAATTATTTTTTATAAAAGTAAAACAGAAGTTGTGGTAAAGTTTAACGATATACAAGAAAGAGAATTTAATAGACTATTAGCACGTTATCCAAACGATAAAAAGAAAAGTGCTTTATTGCCAGTTTTACATTTGGCACAAGATAGTTTTGGAGGTTGGTTAAGCTCTGAAGTAATGGATTATGTAGCCTCATTATTAGAACTAAAACCAATAGAAGTATATGAAGTAGCTACATTTTATTCCATGTACAATTTAAAACCTGTAGGAAAATACATGTTTGAAGTTTGCCAAACAGGTCCTTGTATGATTAAAGGCAGCGATGAAATTATAGCTTATATAGGCGTAAAATTAGGTATTAAACCAGGCGAAACAACACCAGATGGAATGTTTACACTTAAAACAGTTGAGTGTTTAGGAGCTTGTGGTTATGCACCTATGATGCAGTTAGGAAAGCATTATAAGGAACATTTAACCAAAGAAAAAGTAGATGCAATTATTGAAGAATGCAGAAAAAATGCAGCCACCAATAATTAAGAAATATAATAGAAATAAAAAACAACTATGTTGGAGTTTCTATAAAAAAATAAAATGGTTTTTAACCATTATGCTCTTTGTAAACTTTAGTGTTCATGCACAGAAAGATAGTATATTGATAAAAGAAAGTAAAGCCTTGCATTATTTTTTAGTAACAAATAATAGTGCAGCATTACATCAAAAACTAAATACTGCCTTGAGTTATGGACATAGCAATGGTTGGATAGAAACAAAAAAAGATGTTATAAATAATATTGCTACTAAATGTTTAGTATATAACAGTATTGAAGTAGATAGTATAACACAACACATCCAAGGAAAAACAGGCTATGTACGATTTGTAGGAAATTTTGATGTAATCTATAAAGGCACTTCAAATATTTTTAAACTAAAAGTATTAGAAGTATGGACTAAAAGAAAAGGAAAATGGCAGTTATTGGCAAGGCAAGCAGTAAAAGCATAATCCTTTTCATCACAAACTGTGTATAGAAAAAATATTTTTTAAAAAAGAGTAAAACCAATAGCTTTTATTTCTTTTAAAATGATCTAAAAAAAATAAATTTTCAACAGTAAAAACGAACTTCGTTTTTGTTTTTGAATTTTGACTTTATATATGATATGGGAGTAAAATTATTATTAGAAAAAGCACATGTTGAAGGCATCAAAAATTATGATGTTTACAGACGTGAAGGAGGCTATCGCAGCGCAGAAAAAGCTTTGAAAACAATGAGCCCAGATACTATTGTTGAAGAAGTTAAAAAAAGTGGTTTGCGTGGTCGTGGAGGTGCAGGTTTTCCTGCAGGAATGAAATGGAGTTTTATAGCAAAACCAGAAGGAGTACCACGCCATTTAGTATGCAATGCAGATGAAAGCGAACCAGGCACTTTTAAAGACAGATATTTAATGGAATATTTGCCTCATTTATTAATTGAGGGATTAATAGTTTCATCTTTTGCATTAGGCAGCAACGATACCTATATTTATATACGAGGCGAATATGCTTGGATTGTAGATATTTTAGAACAAGCAATTACAGAAGCAAAAAATAATGGGTGGCTTGGTAAAAATATTTTAGGTACTGGCTTTGATTGCAACATTCATGTACAACGTGGTGCAGGTGCTTATATATGTGGCGAAGAAACAGCATTATTAGAAAGCTTAGAAGGCAAACGTGGTAATCCAAGAATTAAACCACCTTTTCCAGCAGTAAAAGGATTGTGGCAACGACCTACTGTTGTAAACAACGTAGAAACCTTGTGTGCCGTAGTTCCTGTAATAAATATGGGTGGCGAAGAATATGCAAAAATTGGTGTAGGAAGAAGTACAGGAACAAAACTAATTTCTGCATGTGGTAATATTAATAAACCTGGTGTGTATGAAATTGATATGACCATAAGCGTTGAAGAATTTATATACAGTGATGAATATTGCGGAGGAATTGCAAATGGAAAAAGATTAAAAGCCTGCATTCCTGGAGGTTCTTCAGTACCTATTTTACCTGCCAACTTATTATTAAAAACAGCCAAAGGCGAAACACGCTACATGAATTATGAAAGCTTGGCTGATGGAGGCTTTGCAACAGGTAGTATGTTAGGCAGTGGAGGATTTATAGTTTTAGATGAAGACCAATGTATTGTAAGACATACATTATCGCTTACAAGATTTTATCGTCATGAAAGTTGTGGACAATGCTCTCCTTGTAGAGAAGGTACACATTGGATGGATAGAATTATGAGAAATATAGAATACGGAAAAGGAAAAATGAGCGATATAGATTTATTATGGGAGGTACAAGGAAATATAGAAGGCAATACCATTTGTCCTTTAGGAGATGCAGCTGCTTGGCCAGTGGCTGCTGCTATAAGACATTTTAGAGACGAATTTGAATGGCATATAACAAATCCTGATGAAGCACAAAAAAGAAATTTTGGTTTAGCACATTATGCAGACCCTTTTTTGAATATTACTGCATAAAAAAATAACCCAAAAAATAAAAAATATTTTTGAAGAGATGGATGGTAGCGTAAAAGTTATATAAAAGAAGTTGAAAAATTAAAATAGCAACTTATAACCATAAAAAGTTGAAATAAAAAAAGTGTAACAACTTTTAGCGTTTAACTTTTAATTTTTAATATCATGGGAGATTTAGTAAAAGTAATTATAGACAATATTGAAATAATGGTACCACCAGGTACTACTATTTTACATGCTGCAAGAATGATTGGAGGAGAAGTAGCACCACCCACCATGTGTTATTACAGTAAATTAGAAGACAGTGGCGGAAAATGCAGAACTTGTTTAGTAGAGGTAAGTAAAGGCTCTGAAAAAGATCCAAGACCTATGCCTAAATTAGTAGCAAGTTGCAGAACAGGCGTAATGGATGGCATGGAAGTAAAAAATATTACTTCCGAAAGAGTACTAAAAGCAAGAGAAGGTGTAACAGAATTTTTATTAATCAATCACCCTATAGATTGCCCTGTATGCGACCAAGCAGGTGAATGTTATTTGCAAGATTTAAGCTATGCACACGGAAAAGATAAATCAAGATTTGATTTTCAAAAAAGAGTTTTTAAGAAAATAGATTTAGGCGATAAAATTCAACTACACATGACACGTTGTATTATGTGTTATCGTTGTGTATTTGTTGCAGACCAATTAACTGAAAAAAGAGAGCATGGTGTTTTGGACAGAGGCGATGCATCGCAAATTGCTACTTACATTGAAAAAAGTTTACAAAACGATTTTATAGGAAATGTAATAGATGTATGCCCAGTAGGTGCATTAACAGATAAAACCTATCGTTTTAAAAATCGTGTTTGGTTTACAAAACCTGTAGATGCACATAGAGATTGCACCAACCCTAAATGTTGTGGCGAAGTAAGATTATGGATGAGAGGCGATGAAGTATATCGTGTAACAGGAAGAATTGATGAATGGGGAGAAGTAAAAGATGCAAGCAATGGCAAACCAGGATGGATTTGCAACGAATGTAGATTTGAAAAAAAACGTGTAAGTGATTGGGTAATTGAAGGACCAACCAATGTAAATCGTCATTCAGTTATTTCGCAAGGGCATTATGTAGGGTTACAAAAACCTCAAGAGCCATTACCAAAAGTTTTACACGGTCGTGATCCAAAAATTTTATTAGATATTCATGATGTAAGTGGAGTAAACAAACCAAACATTCATTTGAGTGAATTAAAAAGACCAGCACACTCAACTGATTTTGAAAAATAAATAATTGTTTTATAAAATGACTGTATTAACCATTGATTGGATTTTATTAATTGAAAAACTTGCTTTAATCATCATCATCATTTTTGCAAGTTTAGGTATAGCACTTTATACCACATTTGCAGAACGCAAAGTAGCTGCTATTTTACAAGATAGACCAGGACCCAATCGTGCTGGACCTTTTGGAATTTTACAACCTTTAGCAGATGGTGTAAAAATGTTTACCAAAGAAGAAATTATACCAACACACGCCAATAAATGGTTGTTTATTTTAGGACCTGGCTTAGCCATGGTTGCCTCATTAATGACTTGTGCTGTAATTCCTTGGGGCGGCACTATTGAATTATTTGAAAGAAAAATTAATTTACAAGTTGCCGATGTAAACATTGCTATACTTTACATTTTTGCTGTAGTAAGCTTAGGAATTTATGGTATAATGATAGGTGGCTGGGCAAGCAATAATAAATTTTCTTTAATGGCTGTACTAAGAGCAGCCTCTCAAGCTATTAGTTATGAATTAGCCATGGGTTTAAGCTTAATAGCTGTGTTAATGATTACTGGCACACTATCCTTAGGCGAAATGGTAAAACAACAACAAGCAGGTTATTGGAATATTGTATATCAACCCCTAGGGTTTTTAATATTTTTTATTTGTGCTTTAGCAGAATGTAATAGAACACCTTTTGACTTACCTGAAGCAGAAAGTGAATTAAATTTTGGCTATCATCAGGAATATTCATCAATGAAGCTGGGATTTTATTTGTTTGCAGAATACATAAATATGATTATGAGTAGTGCTGTTATGGCTACTCTTTATTTTGGAGGTTATGATATTCCTTTTGTTGATGATGCAAAACTTTTTACAAGTATTGGCAACTGGGCAGCATTAATACAAGTTGCTGTAATACTAACTAAGATTGTAATTTTTATTTTTGTGTTTATGTGGATTCGTTGGACAATTCCAAGATTTCGTTATGACCAGTTGATGAATTTGGGTTGGAAAAAAATGATTCCTTTGGCTTTGTTTAATATGTTGATTACAGCATTTATTGTATTATTAAAACATAATGGCTGGAAGTTTTAAAAAACTTTTTCAATTATGAAAATAACAAGAATTGGCAACGATAATGAGGCAAAAGCAATTTGGAAAAAAACTGTGGAGTATAGCATTTATTTGTTTATTGCATTTAATGTTATAAGAGTATTGTTGAGATTGTATAATAGAAACAATGGAGGAAAATATGAAATTGCTGAAATTCTATTTACATGGATGGCTATTTTCTTTTTGTTGTTAAGTGCTATAATAACGGTTATGTATTGGATAAAACCAAGTTTATTTATGATGAATAAAGAATAAAAAGTACAAGAGTGCGACGCAACTATTGATGAATAGAATTGGTTAGTTAATTACAAAAAATATATTTGCAAATAAATAAGAGATGAATACTTTAACAAACAGAGCAAAGCAGGTAAACAGAAGTCCAATGACTTTCTTGGAAAGTATTTATTTGTGGGAGATTTTTAAGGGAATGTTTATCACATTCAAGCACATGTTTAAAAAACAACCTACAATACATTTTCCAGAACAAACAAGACCCTATAGTCGTGTATTTAGAGGTTTACATGTTTTAAACAGAGATGAAGAAGGTCGTGAGCGTTGTACAGCTTGTGGGCTTTGTGCAGTAGCCTGCCCTGCAGAAGCTATAACAATGGAAGCTGCAGAAAGATTGCCTGAAGAAGAACATTTGTACAGAGAAGAAAAATATGCAGCCAAATACGAAATAAATATGTTGCGTTGTATATTTTGTGGTTTGTGCGAAGAGGCTTGCCCTAAAGATGCTATTTATTTAAGCGAAACATTTGCACCAGCTAATTATAACAGAAAGAATTTTATTTATAACAAACAGGATTTATTAATACCAAATCCTACAACAGAAACTGAATTATTAGCAAAAGCAAAAGGAGAAACTAAATAAATGAACAACAAAAGTGTTATAGAATAAAATTATTGTGTAGCACTTAGTTAAAAACAATTAATCATTTTAAAAGAACATGAGTTTATTACATATATTTTTTTGGTTTTTAACTGCACTTGCATTGTTTAGTGCATTAATGGTAATTATAAGTAAAAACCCAGTACATAGTGTTTTGTGGTTAATCGTTGTTTTCTTTGCCATATCTGGGCATTATATTTTAATGAATGCACAGTTTTTAGCTATTGTAAATTTAATTGTATATGCAGGTGCAATAATGGTTTTGTTTTTATTTGTAATAATGCTTTTGAACTTAAATAAACAAACAGAGCCACAAAAACATATATGGTTGAAATTTTCTGGCATTATTGCAGGAGGCTGTTTTTTATTAAGTGTAAGTAATGTTATTTACAATGCACAAAACACAACTTTAGAACTTAGTAAAAAAGCAGTATTAATGGGCGAAGGCAATATTGGCTTAATAGAAAACTTAGGTAAAAAACTATTTACAGATTATGTGATACCATTTGAAATAAGCAGTGTATTGTTTTTGAGTGCAATGGTTGGTGCTGTTGTAATTGGTAAAAAAAATTAAAAATAAAAAACCATCATTAGTAAAAAATAATGGTAGATAATTTATAAAAAATAAAGAAAAGACAGAGGCGAAAAAAACCAAAGTCGATTGTAAAAAATAAATTAAGAAATGCCTGTACAATATTATATATACTTAGCCTTAGCATTGTTTAGTATAGGAATAATTGGTGTACTTACACGCCGTAATGCAATAATTGTATTTATGTGTGTAGAGTTAATGCTAAATGCTGTAAACCTTTTATTAGTTGCATTTTCAAAAGTACATTATGGTGCAGCCTATTTAACCAATAAAACAACAGATGCAGGAATTGACGGACAACTTTTTGTATTTTTTATAATGGTTGTAGCAGCAGCAGAAGTAAGCGTTGGTTTGGCTATTATAGTAATGTTGTTTAGAAATACACGTTCAGTAGATATAAACTTTTTAAACAGATTAAAAAATTAAACCTCACTTGTAAATTTTTACAAGCAGAGTAATTATAAAACATAAAAAATACTTTTTAAGCCTTTTGAAAAATGGTTTAAAAAGTTGCCTTAACAAAAAGGCTATTTGAAAAAAATTGTATGAGTAAGTTGATTATTTTTTTAGTACCACTGCTACCATTTATAGGATTTCTTATAACTGGTTTAGGGCGTAAATTTTTATCAAAAACATTAACTGCTGTTATAACAAACGGAACTGTTTTAACATCATTTATTATAAGTTTAATTTTATTTTTTGATGTAAAAGCCACAGGTGGCAAAGTGTATTCAGCTTTTACTTTTATAAATGCAGATGCTTATAAAATAGATTTTGCTTTTCAAATAGACCAGTTGTCTTCTATCTTTTTATTAATTATTACAGGTGTAGGTTTTTTAATTCATTTGTATTCTACAGCTTACATGAACGATGAAAAGCCAGATCATTATGCACGTTTCTTTTCTTATTTAAACTTATTTATTTTCTCCATGCTGTTGTTGGTTATGGGAGCAAATTATTTAATCATGTTTGCAGGATGGGAAGGTGTAGGTTTATGCTCTTATTTATTAATAGGCTTTTGGTACAAAAACAATAATTACAATTATGCTGCGAAAAAGGCTTTTGTAATGAATAGAATTGGTGATGTGGGCTTTTTAATAGCAATATTTTGGTTGTTGGCAAAAGTGGGTACACTATCTTTCCAAGAAGTTTTTTCTGAACCTGTTTTAAGCAAACTTTCTCAAGCAGATATAACCGGTATTACCCTATTTTTATTTATAGGAGCTACTGGTAAAAGTGCTCAAATACCTTTATACACTTGGTTGCCAGATGCCATGGCTGGACCTACACCAGTTAGTGCTTTAATACATGCTGCAACAATGGTTACAGCAGGTATTTATATGGTAGCTCGTAGCAATGTATTATATAGTTTAAGTATTACTACACAACATATTTTAATTGTAATAGGTTTGGCAACTGCATTTTTAAGTGCCACCATTGCTATAAAACAAAATGATATTAAAAAAGTATTGGCTTACTCCACTGTTAGTCAGTTAGGTTATATGGTAGTAGGCTTAGGTGTTGGAGCATTTACAGGAGCAGTTTTTCATGTAATGACACATGCTTTTTTCAAAGCTTTGTTATTCTTAGGAGCAGGCTCTGTTATTCATGCCATGCACCATGAACAAGATATTAGAAACATGGGAGGGTTAAGAAAAAAACTACCTATTACACACATTACATTTTTATTAGCTTGTATTGCTATTGCAGGTATTCCTCCTTTTAGTGGCTTCTTTTCTAAAGATGAAATTCTTGCAGCAGCTTATGCAAAAAATCCTGTTTATTGGATAGTTGGTGTAATTACAGCTATGCTTACCGCTTTTTATATGTTCCGTTTATATACAACTACTTTTTTAGGAACTTATAGAGGAACAAAAGAACAAGAAAGCCATATTCATGAAAGCCCCAAAGCTATGACTATTCCTTTGTTAGTATTAGCTGTACTTAGTGTTGTAGCAGGATTTATAGGTGTACCACAAGTTTTAGGAGGAAGCCATGAATTACATCAATATTTAGCACCTGTATTAACATCAGAAAAAGCCATTCATTTAGAGCACAGCACAGAATATATGTTAATGGGCATTTCAGTTGTTGTAGCTTTATTAGCTATTGTTTTTGCCATTAATAAATTTAGCAAAAAACCAGAAATGGAAGAACCAACTGGTTTTGGAAAAATATTAGCCAACAAATGGTATATAGATGAATTGTACGATACAATTATTGTAAAACCTGTTATAGCATTAGCAAAATTCTTTAAAAATATTGTTGAAAAACTGGGTATTGATGGTTTAGTTAATAATGTAGGAGTTTTTGTACAATATGCTGCTCGTCAGTTAAGATTAGTACAAAGTGGTCAAGTGGCAGGCTATATAATGATTATGGTTTTATCTATGGTTGTATTTGTATTATTATGGTTTTACGATACATCAATTTTAAAACTGGTTGAAAAGCTATTTTATTAAGCAATAGAAAAATATTTATGATTTCTGTATTATTGATATTAATTCCACTTATTGCAGGTATTGCAACTTTTTTAATAAAGGGTAATAACTTACATAAACAGTGGGCTGTATTAGCCTCTTTGGCTGCATTGGTGGTTTCTTTATTAGGAATTTGTGGTAGCAGCATTAGTTTAAATTACGATGCAAGTTGGATACCAACATTTGGCAGCAGGTTTTCTACCAAAATAGATGGTATGTCGCAAATACTTTGTTTGCTTACAGCTATTTCTTATCCATTAATTTTTATTTCTACTTATAAAAATGAATATAAAAATGCTCGTAGTTTTTATGGTTTAATGTTGTTAAGCCAAGCAGGATTAATGGGTGTTTTTGTTGCTGCCGATGCCTTACTGTTTTATTTTTTCTGGGAATTAACTTTAATACCCTTGTATTTTTTATGTAGTAAATATGGAGGCGATAGAAGAATTGCAGTAACTTTTAAATTCTTTGTGTACACATTTGTAGGTTCGTTATTAATGTTAATTGGTATTGTGTATTTGTATTACAAAACGCCTCATCACAGTTTTGCCTTAGCAGATTTTTATGCTTTAAAATTATCAATAAAAGAGCAAGGATTTATATTTTGGTTATTCTTTATAGCCTTTGCTATAAAAATGCCCATCTTTCCTTTTCATACATGGCAACCAGAAGCATACGAAGAAACCTCAACTGCTGTAACAATGGTATTGAGTGCTGTATTAGTAAAAATGGGTTTGTTTGCTGTAATTCGTTGGGTAGTTCCTATTTTCCCAGATGCAGTTACTCACAACGCACCAATTATTATTACACTCTGTGTTATTAGTATGTTGTATGCTTCATTATTAGCAGTAAAGCAAGATAATTTTAAACGAATGATTGCTTATTCTTCTATTGTGCACATGGCATTAATGTGTGCTTCTATTTTTGCTATGAATAATATTGCATTAAAAGGTGTAATGATACAAATGTTTAATCATGGTATAAATATGTTGGGCTTATGGATTGTTGCCGATGCAATAGAACAAAAAACAGGTACCATAAAATTTAGCGAATTAGGAGGGCTTGCACAAAAAGCTCCTGCATTAGCTATACTATTTTTTATAATGGCTTTAGCCAATGTAGCATTACCACTAACCAACGCTTTTGTTGGCGAGTTTTTAATGTTTAGCGGATTGTTCCAATACAATGTGTATGCAAGTTCTTTAGCATTGTTAAGCATTATTTTAGCAGCAGTTTATACTTTAAATATGATGCAAAAAGTATTTTATGGCAATACTTTACCAGCAACAGAAAACACCACTGAAGTAAAAAGAAATGTGCAGTTTTCTTTAGCAGTATTATCCATAATTATTATTGTATTGGGAGTATATCCAAGCCCTTTAATTAACTTAACAAAGGATACTGTTTTATTTATAATAGGAAAATAATTTTTAAAGCGATTGAGGATTAATTTATGAATGCAATTATTATTTCGGCTTTAATGGGTGTATTACTCATGTTTACAAGTATTGCCACCAAAAACAAACAAGTAATAAACAATATTGCTTTAGTAGCACTATTGTTTTTATTGATATGCAATATTGCCGATACCTATAATTGGTGGTCTATAAAAGTAGATACAAAAAATATGTTTGTATTTACCAAGTTTGGTTATTTTTTTAATTCTATTGCTATTGCAACTACTTTAGTTTTTGTTGCATTAAGTGGTAACGATATTATTAAAATAGGCAACTATGCAGCAGAATATTTTGTGCTCATATTTTTCGTATTGTGTGGTATTGCTATACTTTCTTCTTTCAATAATTTATTAATGATGTTTTTAGGTATAGAAATTATGTCTATTCCTTTATACATTTTAACAGGTGCAGATAAGAAAAATTTAAAAAGTAACGAAGCGGCTTTAAAATATTTTTTAATGGGCTCTTTTTCTACAGGAATTTTATTAATGGGTATAGCATTACTGTATGGCACAAATGGTTCATTCGATATTCAACAAGTAATGCCAAGTCAAGAATTAATAAAACATGCACCATTATTGGAAGTGATAGGATTGGTTTTAATTTTTTCTGCCATGTTGTTTAAAATATCAGCAGCACCATTTCATTTTTGGGCTCCTGATGTTTACGATGGTTCGCCAAGTGTATTTTCATCTTTTATGATGACGATTGTAAAAGCTGCTGGTTTTATTGCATTAATTAATTTGTTTTTCTACAAAGCAGAAAGCTTAGCACATTTATGGCGAATTTTATTGTTTGTTGTTATTATTACCACTTTAGTAATTGGAAATATTACAGCAGTATTTCAACAAAGTGTAAAACGCATGATGGCTTATTCAAGTATTGCTCAAGCAGGTTTTATGCTCTTTGCTTTATATGCTACCAACGATACAGCTAAAGAAGGAATTTTATTTTATGCAGCAGCTTACTCGTTAGCTACCATAGGCATTTTTGCTGTATTAGCAAGAATGGATGACTATACTTTAGAAGGTTATAATGGCTTAGCCAAAACACAACCTATGTTGGCTTTTGTAAATGCTGTTTGTTTATTATCATTAGCTGGTATTCCTTTAACAGCAGGCTTTTTTGCAAAATATTATATGCTTGCTGCTGTAATAAAAACAGGTAGTACTATAGGAATTGTATTAACCATTATTGGTGTTTTATTTGCTGCTGTAAGTGCTTATTATTATTTTAGAGTAATACAAGCTATGTATTTTAAAGAAGGCAATTCAAAAGTAGATAATGTAACACCAAGTTTTAAATATGCACTTTTAGTATTGGCAGTATTAGTTATTTTCTTTGGTATTTCACCAGATACTTTAATAAGTTGGTTTTACTTCTAAGCAATTTTTCCTGATATAGTTTTTACATTTTATTTCTTTTAAAAAAGATAATAAAAAGCTTTATGTTTATTATTAAAGTATTTTTATATTTTAGTAATAAGAATGGCATTGGTTTTATGTAGTATGGCATTGTTGTTTTAACTCTATACTTTAATGCACATGCTTTATCAGTTTAAACAACCCTTTTATAAACAAACACCAGCCCTACGATTATTGTTGCCCTTAATTGTTGGCATTTTATTGCAATACCATTTTCGGTTGTCACTTATTTTTTTTTATTATACAGCAGCAGTAGCAATATTTTTATGGCTTGTATATGCTTTTATTGCTACTAACAAAAAATTTATTTTTAGTTGGTTATCTGGTTGTGCTATAACACTCTTATTTATTGCTGTTGGTGGCGTATTAAGTTTTACAAAAAATATAGAAAATCACAAACAATGGATAGGTAATTTTTACACCCATCAAATACCTGTATTATTAACTATTCAAGAACCCATTGTAAAGAAACCCAAATCGTATAAAGCTCTTGCAACAGCCAATGCTGTTTTTGTAAATAACCAATGGCAGGCAGTAGAAGGTGATGTGTTGTTGTATTTTAAAAAAGATAGCACCCAACCAAATATTAGTTATGGCTCGCAAATAATTGTAGCAAGCAACTTAACACCAATTATTAATGCAGGAAACCCTGGAGGTTTTAATTATGCAAGATATTGTTCTTTTCAAAACATACATTACCAAGCATTTTTGAATGATAAAGATTTTTCTATTCTTACAACAAAAAATACAAATAAGTTTGATGAATTAATTATTACGGCAAAAACAAAAGTACTTTCTGTTTTAAAAAATTATATTCAACAACCCAATGAGCTAAGCATTGCAGAAGCTTTGTTGATAGGTTATAGAGATGATTTAGATAGAGATTTAGTACAGAGTTATAGTAATACAGGTGTGGTACATATTATTGCCATTAGTGGTTTGCATTTGGGTATGATTTATGGCTTACTTATTTTTTTATTAAAACCTTTGAGCAGGTTTAGATGGAATAAATTAATTAAGCCCATTGTAATATTATTAGTGTTATGGGGTTTTAGTTTTATTGCAGGTGCAGCACCTTCTATTTTACGCAGTGCAGTTATGTTTTCTTTTCTTGCTGTGGGCGAAGCAATAGGAAAACGAACCAATATGTACAACAGTTTAGCAGCCTCTGCATTTTTACTGTTGCTTATTAATCCTTTCAATCTTTGGGATGTAGGTTTTCAGCTTTCTTATACTGCCGTATTAAGTATTGTAGTTTTTCAAAAACACATCAATCGTTGGTTTTATTTTAAACAAAAACTCCTAAAAAATTTCTGGAGTTTAAATGCTGTAACGCTTTCTGCACAAATACTTACACTACCTGTTGTGTTATATCATTTTCATCAGTTTCCTACGTTGTTTTTATTTACCAATTTATTTGCTGTTCCTTTTTCTGGATTAATATTATACATGGAGTTGTTGTTACTTGTGGTATCTTTTTCAACCCTTATAGCTACCTATCTTGGAAAAATAATAGAATGGTGTATAGCATTTATGAATAAAGTAATTGTGTATGCAGATAGTTTACCTTTCTCTGTTTGGCAATCCATACAAATCAGTATTATACAAGCCATCATATTGTATGCAGCTATATTAGTATTTTGGATTTGGCTACGCCAAAAGAAAACTGCTGCCTTTGTTGTTGGTTTGTTTTTTATAGCAAGTTTTATACTGCTGCGAAGTATTGATTTTATTGAAAAAAATACACAGCAAAAATTTATTGTGTATAACGTACCTAATAATACTGCTATAGATTTAATAGAAGGTCGTAAGTATAAATTTATTGGCGATAGTGTATTAACACAAAACGGTTTTTTAAAAAACTTTCACTTAAAACCCTCTCGTATTTTGCATAGAATGAATGCGAGTAATACAATAACAAATTTTGATGTACACAAAAATTTGATAAGCTGTAATGGAAAAAATATTTTAATTATAGATGATGGGTTTTATACTCCACCACTAACAAAAAAAATTGATATAGATATTATTGTACTTACAAAAAATCCAAAAGTTTATTTAAACAAATTAGCTCAAACCTTTCATTGCAAACAATATGTTTTCGATTCATCTAATCCGTTTTGGAAAGTTGCCTATTGGAAAAAAGATGCAGACAGTTTGCATTTAAAATACCACAACACAGCAACAGATGGGGCTTTTGTAATAAATTTATAAAACAGTAGTACACTCATTGAGTATTAAAATAAACAGAGGGTAAAAGGGTATTTAAAAAATAAAAAATATAGTACAAAAGAGCAAGCCAATTCCTTAATACTTTTTAAAATTAATTTCACTGAACAACATTTATAAGTAGGCTTTTATGTATGAACAATATTGTAAAAAAATACAACTTAGTAAGCCCATTTCAACAAAATAGCACCCCAAGTAAAACCACCACCAAATGCAGCCAGTACAAGGTTATCGCCTTTCTTTAATTGTTTTTCCCACTCCCATAAACAAAGAGGAATGGTTGCTGCAGTTGTGTTGCCATAACGATTAATATTTATCATTACTTTATCTTTACTTAAACCCAGCCTTTCAGTTGTTGCATCAATAATTCTTAAATTAGCTTGATGAGGTACAAGCCATGCTATATCGTTACCAGTTAAATGATTTCTTTCTAATAATTCAGCACTAACATCAGCCATACCTTTTACAGCAAATTTGAAAACTGTTTTACCTTCTTGATAAACAAAATGTTCTCTTGCTGTAACCGTTTCAATTGATGAAGGATTTACAGATCCTCCAGATTTCATGTGTAAATACTCCTTTCCCGAACCATCTGTTTTTAAAATACTATCTATTATGCCATTGCCTTCTGTATTGGGTTCTAATAAAACCGCACCTGCTCCATCTCCAAAAAGTATGCAAGTATTTCTATCAGTATAATCAACAATAGCACTCATTTTATCGGCACCAACTACTACAACTTTTTTATACTTGCCACTTTCAATAAATGCTGTACCAGTTGCTAAGGCAAATAAAAAGCCACTACAGGCAGCTTCTAAATCAAAACCCCAAGCATTTTTTGCACCAATTTTATCTGCAACAATATTAGCTGTTGCAGGAAAAACCATATCAGGCGTTACTGTTGCACAAATAATACAATCAATATCCAAAGGATTTAAATTTTTCTTAGTTAATATTTGTTGTACAGCAGGTATAATCATATCACTCACGCCTTTTCCTTTTTCTTTAAGTATTCTTCTTTCTGAAATACCTGTTCTGGTTCTAATCCATTCGTCATTGGTATCAACCATTTTTTCCAAATCGGCGTTGGTAAGTTTTGTTTCTGGTACATAGCCTCCAATTGCTGTTATTGCTGCTGTTATTTTATTCATGTGGTTTATAATTTCTTGTTCAAAATTGCAACTATAAATATCCGTATTTCTTTAACAAATTGTGAATTGTATTTTAAAATGTTATTTCAGCACAAATTTATGTTCATATATTATATAATACCCTATTTTTGAAATCCTTGTAAATTATGATAGCTTTTGTAAGAGGAAATTTTGTGCATAAACAACCAGCCAAAGTGGTTGTTGATGTAAATGGTGTAGGATATGATTTGCAGATTAGTCTGCATACCTATTCTTTTATTGCTAATAAAGATAATGGGCAATTATATACCTATTTGCATATTACAGAAAATGCACAAACACTATATGGTTTTGCAGAATTAGCAGAAAAAGAATTGTTCTTAAACTTGATAAGTGTATCTGGTGTAGGAGCATCTACTGCAAGAATGATGTTATCGGGCATGAAACCAGAAGAAATTACAAGAGCCATTGTGCAAGGCAACACTAAACAATTAGAAAGTATCAAAGGAATTGGTAAAAAAAGTGCTGAACGCCTTATTGTAGAATTAAAGGATAAATTTGGAAAACAAACAGTAACAAATATTCCTGTATCATCTACTGATGCTATATCTGGTTACGATGCAGTTAATGCTTTAGTTTCTTTAGGCATTGCAAAACCGATGGCTGAGCAAGCAGTTAAAAAGGCATTGACCTCAAATCCAGATTCTATTATTTTAGAAGATTTAATTAAAAATGCTTTAAAAAATTTATAACTATCGGTTTAAAATTTACTTAACTAAGGATTCAGAATTTTGACTTTTATTTCAGTACATAATTTTTTAAAAAGGCTTATTGTCTTAGGTGCATTATTGTGCATACATTTTTATGCACTTGCTCAAAAAAACAATTCAAAATCAGATACAGCAATTATTACCAACGACTCGTTGCATTATCCTATACATGATAGATGGGGAGATAAATATACTTGGCAAAACAAAAATCCTTTTGACATTCGTGATACCTCATTATTAAAACAAAATATAGAATACGACCCTGTTACCAAAAGATATTATATCATTGAAAAAATTGGAAACAAAACTTATCGTACACCTACTTATTTAACTTTTGAAGAGTTTCAACGCATACAAGCACGCAAAGCAGAAATAGAATATTTTAAACATCGCTCTCAGGCTTTAGCAACCTTAAACAGAAAAGTTACAAGACCTAAAATGAGAGTGTTTGATAAACTTTTTGATAGAATTTTTGGATTAGGAAAAGATGGATTTAAAGTAGATATAAAACCTCAAGGTTCTGTAGAAATAATGGCGGGCTATCAAGGGCAAAAAACAGAAAACCCAACCTTACCAGAAGCAGCAAGAAAAAATGGAGGATTTGATTTTGACCTAAATGCTAACCTTAATGTAAACGCAAATATTGGTGATAAACTAAAACTGCCTATTAACTATAATACCCTTGCCAATTTTGATTTTGAAAATCAACTAAAGCTTGATTATAAAGGTATGGATGATGAAATATTAAAAAGCGTAGAAGCTGGTAATATTTCTTGGCAATCCAAAGGAACATTAATACCAAGTACACAAAATTTATTTGGTTTAAAAACACAGTTACAATTTGGCAAATTGTTTTTAACAGGTGCAATAGCCAATCAACGCAGCATAAGACAAAGTCAAAACTTACAAGGTGGTACTGCTACAACTCCTTTTCAAAAAAAATTAGATGATTACGAAGAAAACAGACACTTTTTATTAGGGCAGTATTTCAAAAATAATTTCAACAAAGCAATGGGTTCTTTACCTGTTGTAAATAGCCAAGTTCAAATACAACGTATAGAGGTTTGGATTACCAACAGAACTGGTGCAACAACAGATGCAAGAGATATTGTAGGCTTTGCAGATATTGGCGAAGCTACACCTTATAATCCTGTAAACTTACCAGGTAATGGAACACCAAGTGGTTTACCAGGCAATCAGGCAAATGCTTTGTATAATAAATTAATTGCAGGAGGGTTATCATCGGCTTATAGACAACCCTCTCAAGTAACCAGTTTATTGCAAACCATGGGATTAAGACCTGTTGATGATTTTGAAAAAACCTATGCCAGAAAACTAACTACCAACGAATATTATTTTAACCCACAAATTGGTTTTCTTTCTATCAATGCACAACTACAACCTGATGAAGTTTTAGCTGTTGCTTATCAGTATACCTACAATGGTCAAGTATATCAAGTAGGAGAGTTTAGTCAAGATGTAGCTTTGGATTCAACACAAGGCGTGCAAAAAGTTTTATTCTTAAAATTATTAAAAGCAACTTCTGCAAGAACCAATTTGCCTATTTGGGGTTTGATGATGAAAAATGTTTATTCATTAGATTTACCTGGAATTAGCAAAGAAGATTTTCAACTAAATATTTTATATGAACAACCAAGCGGAGGTTTAAAAAGATATTTACCCGAAAGTGCTACAAACGTAGAAGGCAAACCTTTATTACGCATCTTAAATTTAGATAGATTAAATAATAGAAACGACCCACAACCAGATGGACAATTTGACTACATAGAAGGCTTTACCATTTTACCACAACAAGGAAAAATTGTTTTTCCCGTATTAGAGCCATTTGGTAAAGATTTATATGCTTTAGCATTTAACAATGGAGTAGGTTTGCCACCAGGTGTAGATCCTTCAAAATATGTGTATCAAATACTGTACGATTCTATTAAAGCCATTGCACAAACCTATGCCAACTTTAATAGGTTTGTAATGCAAGGGCAAGCAAAAGGAACAGGAGGAAGTGATATATACTTGGGGGCATTTAATATTCCTCAAGGATCTGTTACTATTAATGCTGGTGGGCAAGTGTTACAAGAAGGTGTAGATTATACCATAGATTATAATTTAGGAAGTGTAAAAATTATCAACCAAGCTATTTTAAATTCGGGTATTCCTGTTAGTGTTTCTTACGAAAACAATGCAGGCTTTGGAATGCAGCAAAGAGGCTTCTTAGGGTTACGAGCAGATTATATTGCCAACAAAAAATTAAGCTTAGGCTTATCCATGTTGCGATTAAGTGAAAGACCATTTTTTACTAAAATGAATTATGGCGAAGATCCTATTAAAAACACCATGTATGGTTTTGACTTTAGTTATAGAACTGATGCACCAGGCATTACAAGACTTTTAAACAAACTACCTTTTTACAACACTACTGCAAAAAGTACAGTAACAGCTTATGGCGAAGCAGCGTATTTAAAACCAGGACACCCAAGTCAAATAGGGCAAGGCAAAGAAGGGTTAATTTATATAGATGATTTTGAAGGTACAAGAAACAGCTACGATTTACGTTTTCCTGCCATAGCATGGGCTTTAGCATCTACACCTACTGGAAGATTTCCTGAAGGAAAATTATACGACTCCATAGATTATAATTTTAATCGTGCAAAAATTGCCTGGTACAATATTGAACCTAATTTACAAGATAAAAACGCTGCTAATAATCCTCTAAAAGCCAATTTAGATGCACTGAGCGACCCAAGAACAAGACAAGTTTATACCAACGAATTATTCCCTAATCTTACTACAAATATTACCAACGTACAAGCCTTTACTTTTGATTTAGCTTATTATCCTAAAGACAGAGGTCCTTACAATTATGTTTCAAGTCCTGCACAAATTAATGCCAATGGAAAATTATTAAACCCTCAACAACGTTGGGGTGGTATTATGCGAAGCATTGATCAAACAGATTTTGAAACAGGCAATGTAGAATATTTGGAATTTTGGGTACAAGATCCATTTATTAAAACTGCTAATCCTGCTGCAAAAGGTAAACTATACATCAATCTTGGAAACGTAAGTGAAGATGTTTTAAAAGATGGAAAACGCTTTTATGAAAATGGGTTACCAACACCCAATATTCCTGCAGTTGTAGATAGCAGTACTTGGGGCAAACAACCAGTTAATCCTATTCAAGTAACACAATCCTTTAGCAACGACCCTAATGATAGACCATACCAAGATGTTGGTTTTGATGGCATGACCGATGATGATGAAAAAACAAAAAAAGCCTATTACTTAGCCCGTATTGCTAATAATTTTTCAACCACATCACCTTTATACATTCAAACAAGTGCTGACCCAAGTAATGATAATTACAAATGGTACAGAGACCCAAGCTTTGATATAAATACAGACATTTTACAACGCTATAAAAATTTTAATAACCCTCAAGGCAATAGCCCAGTATCTGGTAATACAAATGAGCTTTCTGCAGCTACATTATACCCAGATAATGAAGACTTAAACAGAGATAATACATTAAACGAAACAGAAGCTTACTACGAATACGAAATAGATTTATCAAAAAATATGGATGTTGGTATTACAAAATACATAACAGATAAAAGAACGATAAATGTAAATTATGTAAATGGTACAAGTGGTTCAGAAAATTGGTATTTGTTTAGAGTGCCCATTAAAGAATATACCAGTAATGTAGGAGGAATTGCAGATTTTAAATCTATTCGTTTTATAAGAATGTATTTAACAGATTTTGAAGACTCTGCTGTATTACGTTTTGCACGTATGGATTTAGTAAGAAACCAATGGAGGAATTTTAATTACAAATTAGATACTACAGGTCAATATGCACCTATCAATAATACAACAACAACCTTTAATACATTAGCTGTAAACATTGAAGAAAATAGCAATCGTACACCCGTAAATTATGTAATGCCACCAGGTATAGAACGTGTACAACAATTAAGCAATAATGGCGTAAATCTTTTACAAAATGAGCAAGCCATGAGCCTTAGAATTATGGGCTTACAAGATGGCGATGCAAGAGGTGTAATAAAAACTTTAAATTTAGATATGCGTCAATTTGGAAAACTATCCATGTTTGTTCATGCTGAAAGTATGCCTAAGTTTCCAGATGTAAAAGACAACGAACTAAATGCAGTAGTAAGAATTGGACAAGATTTTTTAAATAATTATTACGAAATAAAAATACCATTAAAAATTACACCACCTGGTAAATATGGTACTTCAGATTCAGCAGCAGCAAAGGTTTGGCCCGATAGCAACAACCTTGATTTTGAATTACAAGAATTAGTAAATTTAAAATTAAGAAGAAACGCAACTGGTGCACCACTCAATACCATTTATAGAGAAATGATTGGCAGTAAAACTTTCTCTGTTTATGGTAATCCAAACTTGGGAGAAGTAAGAGGCATTTTAATTGCAGTAGAAAATGCAAAAGACAATAATCCATTTGACTTGTATACAGAAGTATGGATAAATGAATTAAGACTCTCTCAATTAGATGAAAAAGGAGCTTATGCAGCATTAGGAAGAATTGATGTTCAATTAGCAGACTTAGGTACATTAAGCTTTTCTGCCAATACATACACCAAAGGTTTTGGCTCTATTGAACAACGATTAAATGAACGTGCAAGAGACAATATGTTTCAGTTTGATGCTGCAGCAACTATTGATGCAGGAAAATTAGTTCCTAAATCTGCCAAACTAAGTATCCCTATTTATGCAAGCATTAATAAAACAATTAAACGACCAGAGTACGACCCTTATGATAAAGATGTAAGGCTAAAAGATAAATTAAACAGTGCTCCTACAAGCCATCAAAGAGATTCAATTAAAAGTACAGCTTTAGACCAAACAACTATTAAAACACTCAACTTTACCAACATTAGAGTTCAAGGCAATGGAAAAAATAAACTGTGGAGTTTGAGCAATTTTGATGTGAGTTATTCTTATACCAAAACGGAGCAAAGTAGTCCTTTGGTTTTAAAAAATGAAGTTACTAAACAGCGTGGAGGCTTTGGTTATACATTCAACAAACCATCTAAATATATTGAGCCATTTAAAAAATTATTAACCAAAAGAAAAAGTAAATGGTACAATCCAATACGAGACTTTAATTTTAATTTAATGCCATCGTTGTTAAGTTTTAGAGCTGATATAAACAGACAATTTGGGCAGTACATTCCTCGTATTGTAAGTACAGATGGAACAGGAAAAATTGAAAGAGTAGATACCACTTACGATAAATATTTTACGTTTGATAGATTTTACAATCTTCGTTGGGATTTGTCTCGTTCTTTAAACTTAGATTTTTCTGCAACCAATAATGCAAGAGTTGATGAACCAGCAGGAGCAATAGATACTAAAGAAAAAAGAGATAGCATAAGAAACAACTTTTGGAATGGTGGACGTGCTACTTTATACAATCAAAGAGCAGCAATAAGTTATACCTTACCACTTGCTAAATTTCCTTTTGCAGATTGGATAACTTCTCGTTATAGTTATGCTACAACTTACAATTGGATTGGTGCAAGTTTATTAGCTGTGCAATTAGGTAATATTATAGAAAACAGTCAGGAAAATACTATCAATGGTGAGTTTGATTTTACAAGATTGTATGCAAAGTCAAGATGGTTAAGAGCTTTAGATAATGTGCCACCACCTGCAAGTAAAGGAACCAAAAATGTTACACCAACTAAAAAACCTACACCTCCAGTTACAAAACAAATTAAAACAAAAGAAGAAGTAGTAAAAGGATTAACAGGTAAAAAAAGAAGAGAGGCTTTGAAAAAATGGAGGCAAGAAAAACGTGATGCAAGAATTGCTGCTCGTTTACTAAAACAAAATCAGCCTGTAGAAATGAACGAAGTGGTAAGAACAACAGGTAAAATATTTACAATGGTAAAACGTGCATCTATTAATTACAGTGAATCTTATAAAACAAGGCTTCCTGGATTTATGGATAAATCCAAACAACTTGGCAATAATTTTAAAACCATGCAGCCAGGCTTAGCTTTTGTTTTTGGTGCACAGCCAGACTCTAATTGGTTAAATGATAAGGCAGCCAGTGGTGTATTAACCAAAGATACTTTGTTTAATGATTTATTCAGACAAAGCTTTCAACAACGTTTAAGTCTTACTGTTCAAGCTGAACCTATAAGAGAATTAATTGTAGATATTAATTTAGATAAATCGTTTAGTAAAGAATATACAGAATTGTTTAAAGATGTAAACAACTCCAACAAGTTTAATCACTTAAACCCTTATGCAGCAGGAGGTTTCAGCGTTTCATACATTGCATTTAAAACCTTATTCCATAAAACAAATCCAAACGATATTTCTGAAACGTTTAAAAAGTTTCAAGATTATAGAAGAATATTAAGCCAGCGTGTAGCAGACAATAATCCTTATTGGAATGGACAATATGATGCTGATGGCTATGCAGCAGGTTATGGCAGATATGCTCAAGATGTTTTAATTCCATCTTTCTTAGCTGCATACACAGGCAAAGACCCTAAGAGTGTTACGTTATTAAGTCAAAATAATAAAAGCATTCGTACAAATCCGTTTGCAGGAATTTTACCAAAACCCAATTGGAGAGTTACCTATACAGGATTAACAAGAATACCAGGACTTGCAAAACTATTTAGCAGTATTAGTTTATCTCATGCTTACAATGGTTCTGTAAGTATGAACAGTTATAACAGTGCATTATTATTTGCAGATCCATTTCATTATGGCTATCCTCAGTTTATAGATACGGTAAGCAAAAATTTCGTTCCATTTTTCTTAGTACCTAATATTACAATTCAAGAACAATTTGCACCATTATTTGGTATAGATATTACCACACTAAGCCAAGTAAGTGTAAAATTTGAGTACAAGAAAAGTAGGCAATTAAGTTTAAGTTTAATAGACTATCAATTAAGTGAAACAAACAGTACAGAATGGACTGTTGGTGCTGGTTGGCGTAAACGAGGAATGAGTTTTATAAAAATAAAAGGTAAGCCATTATCCAATGATATTAATTTTAGATTAGATGTAAGTATGAGAGATGATGCAACAACCAATAGTCGTTTAGACCAAGCTAATGCTTATGGTACAGGTGGGCAAAAAGTAATAACCCTACAACCAAGTATTGATTATGTTTTAAACGATAGAATAAACATTAAACTATTTTTCGACCAACGTAGAGTAACGCCTTACATCTCAACATCTGCACCTACTGTAAATACAAGGGCAGGTGTGCAAATAAGAGTTTCGTTGGCACCATAATTTTTTATGAGAGCTTTATATTCTCTTACACTTCTATTGTTTCACCAATATTGGGCAACAACAAATTTTTATTTACAGAATTGAAATAATTTACAGCAGCAGCAGTATCAATTTTTATGTAATCAAAAGTGTTGTAATGCACACCAATAACAGTATTTGCTCCAACAAATGTAGCAGCAGTTGCAGCATCTGTATAATCCATTGTAAAATTATCGCCAATAGGAAATACAGCAAAGTGCAACTTTGCCCAAGTAGGTATTAATTGCATATCTAAAGTAAGTGCAGTATCGCCACTATAATAAAAGTTTTTTTCTTCAGTAATAAAAATAAAACCCATAGGATTTCCTCCATAACTACCATCTGGCAATCCACTGCTATGTTGTGCTACCACACATTTTACAACTCCAAAATCAAATTTCCATTTACCTCCTGTATTCATAGGATGTGTGTTTGCTACACCTTGCTTATTCAACCATTCATGTATTTCAAAACTACATACCACTTTTGCATGGGTGCGTTTTGCAATGCTTATACAATCTGCAATATGATCTGCATGTCCATGGCTTAAAAAAATATAATCAGCTTCAATGCTGTTCACATCAATATCTTTTGCTAATTCATTAAAAGTTATAAAAGGATCAAACAAAATATTCTTTCCATTTATATCAACTGAAAAACAAGATTGTCCATAATATGTAAACTTCATAACTAATTTTTTTAAGTGAAACGAATGCTGCAAATTTCTGTAATTATTATTAAATGTTAATGTATAAAATTGTTCAGCTTATTTTTTTTTCTTTGTAACCTTTGAAAAATTAGTATGAGAAATTCAGATTCATTATGGGTTATTGCAAGTATTATTTTATTGTTAGATTATTATGCTTTTCAAGCAGTAAAAACTATTACAGCATCGCTTAATACAAAAACAAGATTGTATGTACACACAGCTTATTGGGTTTTAACTGTAGCCACTATTGCAGTATTACTTGCATTTGCTTTTTTTCATTCTTTTCAAGTGTCTAAATTTTTTCGTAATTATGTTTTTGCAATTTTAGTAGGCTTGTTTATTGCTAAATTAATTGGAGTTTTATTTTTTGCTATTGATGATTTAAGGAGATTTTTTACTTGGATTATTAAGAAATTTTCTTCTAATAAAAATGATATTACATCTACTACTACAAATGAAAATTATATTTCAAGAAGTGTATTTTTAAGTTGGTTAGGTGTTGGTGCAGGTGCATCAATTTTTGGAACAATGCTGTATGGGTTTAGCAACAAATACAATTATCAACTCAAAAAAATAAATTTAACTTTTAATAATTTACCACCCGCATTTAAAGGGTTTAAAATTATTCAAATAAGTGATATTCATAGTGGCAGTTTTCAAAATAAAAAAGCGGTAGAAAAAGGAATAAATTTAATTCTTGAACAACAGGCAGACCTTATTTTATTTACAGGCGATTTAGTAAACGACAGATATGAAGAAATTTTGGAGTACATAGATGTTTTCAGCAAAATAAAAGCTCCCTTTGGTGTGTATAGTATTTTAGGCAATCACGATTATGGCGATTATATAGCTTGGAAATCGCCAGAAGCAAAGCAAGAAAATTTAGAAAAACTAAAACAAGCACATACTCAATTAGGCTGGAAATTATTATTGAACGAACATGTTGCAATAGAAAAAAACAATCAGTCTTTTGCACTTTTAGGAATTGAAAATTGGGGAGCAAAAGCATATTTTCCTAAATATGGTAAAATGAAAAAAGCGTATGAAGGAACAGAAAAATACAGTTTTAAAGTTTTAATGAGCCACGACCCAAGCCATTGGGATGCAGAAGTAAGAAAAAAATATACTGATATAGATTTAATGTTGGCAGGGCATACACATGGTATGCAGTTTGGTATAGAAAATCCATATTTCAAATGGAGTCCTGTACAATACATGTATAAACAATGGGCTGGCTTGTATGAAGAAGAAAATCAAAAGTTATATGTTAATCGTGGTTTTGGTTTTATTGGTTATCCAGGAAGAGTAGGAATTTTACCAGAAATAACTTTAATTACATTGTCTTAATTATTTATTCTTATACACTTACATTTGCCAACAAATTTTTTAAAATGAAAAAAAATATTTCACTTTTTTTAGTTGCATTTATTTTTATTGTTAATGCTAATGCACAAAAAGGAGTACACTTAATTGCTAAAGGCGGTTTAAATTATTCAAAAATTGCCGATAACGATTTTAATGCAAGTTATCATGCAGGTGCTTCTTTAGAAGTTGATTTTAGTAAAGTAATAGGACTTCAACCCGAAATATTATTTAGTCAGCTTAACAATAAAGGAACGAATGGTAATAAAGATGACAAGTTAAATTATCTTTCTATTCCTCTATTATTAAGAATCAATGTAAGCAAAATGTTTACAATCAATGTTGGTCCAGAGTACAGTATTTTAATGAATAAAAATGAAAAGTTTTTAGGCAATATTCAAAATGCTTTTAAAGAGGGGAACTTTTCTATGATTGGAGGTGTTCAACTCAATCTTCAATCGTTTAGAGCTTATGCACGTTACGATGTAGGGTTAAGTAATTTAAACAATACTATTACACCCAAAGAATGGAAAAGCCAAAACTTACAAGTAGGCGTTGGTATAAAAATATTCTAAAAGGGTATAAAAATATTTTTGTTATAGACAGTAGTTCTTGTAGTCTGTCCTTGTAAACCATTGTCAAATCTACGTTTCAGGGTTTTTGTCGAGTTGGTTTGTGCAGTTGTGAATTTTTATTTTACACTCAATTCCCCCGAAACGCCTTTTGGCTTAAACTTCCATACAAATTCTCTAACTCCTGCAAGCTTTGCTGGTATTGGGTTTTGAGGGTTTCTATTTTTTCTACGATTTGGGCAAATTGGGTTTAGGTTGTTCGACCCCGATGGGGTCATACATTTTGTTTCATTTTTAGTTCCCCCCGAAACGCCCTCTGGCTTAAACTGCCATACAAATTTTCCAACTTCTGCAAGCTTTGCTGGTATTGGGTTTTGAGAGCTTCTGTTTTTTCTACGATTTGGGCAAATTGGGTTTGGGTTGTTCGACCCCGATGGGGTCATACATTTTGTTTCATTTTTAGTTCCCCCCGAAACGCCTTTTGACTTAAACTGCCATACAAATTTTCCAACTTCTGCAAGCTTTGCTGGTATTGGGTTTTGAGAGCTTCTGTTTTTTCTACGATTTGGGCAAATTGGGTTT
>JAIXLB010000058.1:538-1706 GCA_026931905.1 Chitinophagales bacterium | reverse complement strand
GGTCTATAAACATTTGACCCCGATGGGGTCATACATTTTGTTTCATTTTTAACTCCCCCCTAAATGCCTTTTGGCTTAAACTGCCGTACAAATTTTCCAACTCCTGCAAGCTTTGTTGGTATTGGGTTTTGATGGCTTCTATTTTTTCTACGATTTGGGCAAATTGGGTTTGAAGTTCGATTGGTGGAGTCGGAATTTTTAACTTTTCCAGTGTTTGCTGGCTTATATTCTGAATGTTTGCACCCTTTCCACCTTGAAGCATTACAGTTCTAAAAATTGGCACCCTGAACAAATGAGAAACGAATATTGGATTTAATCCTTTGTACTCAATTCTGTATCGTATGCAGAACCCACTAAAAGTAACTTTTTCATTCCTAGGATAAACTAAAAGACATCTGCCAACTAATTCTCTATTGCCATTTGAACGAACAAACACCAAATCACCATCATTTAAATAGTATTCATTATTTGGTTCGGATGTTAAATTCAAAACTTGAAGAGATTCAATGTCCGTTAGTTTGGAATAATCCTTAAAATCTCCAACACCTAAACAACGAACATTTACACCCAATTCACTTCTAGTATAGTTCAATCCATTTTTTAATGAGCCGAATCTTGATAGGGAATTTATTTCCCATCCCTTCTCATTCCTAAAAGGGTCTCCAAACATCTCCAAAAAGGTGCTTTTCAAAAATTCATCCAACAGACGGATGCTTTCTTTGCGTTGGACTATCAGGTTTTCGGCTTTGCTTAAGAGGTTGGCGATGTGGAGTTGGTCGGGAAGTGTGGGAACGGGTAAAGTAATTTTCTTTAAGTGTGACGGACCAAAATTTAACTGTGCTGCACCAGTGATTAATTTTCTTAGTTGGTTTTTAAAATGAGTTGTTTTTAGATAAAACTTTAAATAATCTAAACTAAAAACATTTTCATCCAAAGTTTTAAATCTTATCGTGCTTGTGTTCAGGCAAAGTGGCAAATGTTCTTTCTTTACGTAAGCAATTTTGTTGTGAAAGTTGTCAACCACAATACCAGAACTTGCGATTAATAAGTCTCCTTCATCAACTAAAAAGTGTTTGTATTTTCCATACGCTTCTTCCTCTGAAATATAGAGTTTGGTTGTGCTTGTATCCAGCACTCCCTTATTTATGTTTCCAACATTTAATAGTTT
>JAIXLB010000058.1:0-528 GCA_026931905.1 Chitinophagales bacterium | reverse complement strand
AACTGATACTTTCTAACTCCAGGCCCTTCCTGAAAGAATGCAACTTCGCTTAATAATTTATTGGAAAACTTCATTGCAAGAAATCTTTTAAATCAGTTAAACCTTTTTGAATACCCTTTTCTAAAACTTCTAGTTTAGAAATAATGAGTGTAGGTTTTTCATATTCTACCTCTTCATAATCTTCAATTTTGTAGGTGTTCAAGTTCAAATCATAGCCATTATCTACAATCTCCTTTTTCAGCACCATAAAGTATTTTTGCTTACGGTCGGTATCTTTCTTGACGTCTCTTGCTTTGTAGTGTTGCACAATGTCGGGCAGGTCGCTTTCGGCAATTTTGTTTCGCTTATCGTCTAAGGTGTAGCCGTCTGCCTGCATGTCGTAAAACCACACATTGTTGGTTTCACCCCCTTTGGTAAAAATCAAAATGGCGGTGCTTACACCTGCATAGGGTTTAAATGCTCCGCTTGGCACGGCAATCACGGCTTTCAGTTCAGCTTTTTCAATTATCAGTTTACGCACGGCTTCAA
>JAIXLB010000077.1:42088-45771 GCA_026931905.1 Chitinophagales bacterium | reverse complement strand
CAGTAAGGCTTACTGCTTTTCTGCTGCCTGTGTAAGCATCTTCTAAAAAGGCTACTAAGCTGCCATCTGTTGCAAAGTTTTGAGGTGCCATTACCCAACGATAATTGCTTTGTGCTGCTTTTAAATTTGCTATTTGCAAAAACAAAGTATCTTTTGTAGTTATTGGTTTTCTGCTTTCAATGCTTAAACTTTTGCCTCCTCTTTGCAGGGCTATATCTTCGTCCCAGTTGGTTATTTGTTCTGCATCTTCGGCGTTGATAATTTCATTGCTGTAAGTTGCATCAAAACGGGCTAAAACGCCATCAGCTACAATGTCTTTATTGGTGGCTGATTCATTAAAGCGTAATAAAATATTTAACCTCTCTTCGCTGTTATTATTTTCTCTGTAAACATCTAAATTGTTGGTGGTAGATTTATCAGCTTCGGCTATATTGAGGGTTTTTGTACCTCCGCTTTTGGTAGTTACAAAAAATGCCTGACCAGTTTGAATATGTGCATTCAAATAGGAGCCTCCATTGTTGTTAGTGCCTGTATTATCTACAGTTACATAGCCTCCTCTTGTACCTACATTAGGATCCCAAATGGTAATATAATTTTCAAAATTGCTGCTATTGGCAGTATATAACGAACCCCAATTTAATGGTGCTGCAAACGGATTGCTTACTAAACTAAACTCTTCGGCAGGTAAATTTGTAAAAGACTGTGCTCCTTGTTTTAGGGTGCCTGTTGCTCTTAATGTAGTATTGCTGCTACCTGAAGCAGTATTTATTGTGTTTATATTATCTCTGCTGCCTCTTACAAATAATAAATAAGCTTGGTCTGCATACAATTTGGTAGCATTGGTATTGCCTACAGCTACCCATGCACCACTTACTAATTTAAACAAAGAACTTTGATTGGTTTGGGTAACATCAAATCCATTGCTTGAACCTCCTGCTCCAGTAATATGTGTACCATAACCAGAATTAGGATTGTTATTGGTTACTTTGTCTGGATTGTTGGTGCCCTCTTGCCAGTTGTCTCTTATGTAATTGGTTGTTGTAACACTTGGGGTAAGCATCCTGTAAGCTCTATTGCTCGATGCACTTATGTATCTTTCTACTGTTACGTTACCTGTTATATAATTGTTGCTAAAAGTATTTCCTGTGGCATCACCTATTCTTGCAGTATTAGTAGCTGTACTTCTTATATGTAAATAATTATTGGTAATGAATTGACCATTTGTTGGTGTAACAGCATTCATTACTACAAGTTTGTTTCCTAAGCTTAAAGTGCCACTTGCTGTTCTGTTATAAGTAAAATTATTTAAAACATTGGTAGTACCATCTGTGGTTTGGTCTAATAACAAACTACCTAAAGAACCACCAGAGCCTCCAATATTTATGTTAGAAGTAGCAGAACCTTTTAATAAACCTGTACCTCCAACTGTACCATTTAAGGTTAATGTATTACTACCAATAGTTAACATTTTAGAACTTGCTAAGGATAGTAAGCCACTAAAAGTAGCATTGCCTGTAAGAGTTGTATTCTCATTCAAATCTACATTGCCTAAAGTAACACCATCAATTGTTTTGCCTGAAGTGTTCATTATAATTTTACCAGAACCAATATGCGTTCCTGTACCTGTTATATTGCCTGATAAAGTAATAGTATAACCTCCATCGTTTAAGGTTGAGGTGGAGCTTAAACTTAGTTCATCATCTATAGCGACATCTGAACCTAAGGTAACAGTACCAGAAGGTTTATTAACATCTAACCAAAATAATTCTCTGTTGCCAGCTTTAAAATTAATGGTTGGCGATGCTGTTCCTGTAAAACTAAGTGCTGATAATGCAGATCCAATCAATTTGCCACTGCCAGTAACATTGCCATTTAATACTAAAATGTTTTCATCTATTGTTAAATCTGTTTGTAAATCTAAAGTGGCATTTACATCTATATCATCTGTTAATGTTGCACTACTGCTATTATTGATGGTTAAATTATGGAAAGTTGCTTTTACAATATTTTGTGCACTGGAGCCATTAAACACTACAGTGCCAGTTCCTGCATTAAATGTTGCAGTTGCATTGTGTGTCCATGTTCCTTTTACAGTTAATGTACTTGAACTACCCATGGATAAAGTGCTTCCTGCTTCTGTTGTAAGTGTTGTTGCAGTTGCACTGCCATTACTTGAAATAGTTACGTTATGTGTATTTTTTACATTAATGGCAGTAGCAGCTTCTGTTGGTGCTAATGTTGCATTTTTATAGGTAATATTATCCGAAGAAGACTCCCAAGTACTGGTTGACAACCAACTGCCTGATGCTTTACTTCTAAAATAATCTGATGCAACTGTAGGATTATTTCCAGTGGCATTGAACTGAATATTATCTAACCTATTATTTGCATTATTAGCAGATGCACCAGAAACTTTTAATCTTAAATAAGCATTGGCTGCATTGTTTAACCCTGTTATAGTATCTAAGGTAAATATAGTATTAAAGTTTGTAGGAATTGTAGTAATAGTATTTACACTATTCCAAGTAATGCCATCTGTGCTATATTCCCAAACATGTGTATCAAAACCTGAACCTGTTCTTCTAGCAGCATAACTAACAACAAGGTTTTTAAAAGAGGTCATACTAAATTTGAAAATAACATATTGATTGTTGGCAGATTGATTCATTAATGCTAAGCTTGTTGTACCACTTGAATCTGTTGATAAACCTGAACCACTTGTAGCATTTACTGTAGTACCTGTAAAAGCATTTAATTGATTGGTAGTTTCATTGTCAGCTGTAGTCCAGTTACTGGAATAGTTGGTACCATCTAAATAAATTGTACCAGCTCCTACATTGGCATTTATTACTTTAGGGGTATTTGGTTTTGCCTGTACTGCTGTGCCTCCATTGCTTGTAGTTTGAAAATCCCAGCCTGCAATTAAGTTAGATGATGCAGAAGTTGTAGCATTATTAGGATTATTGCTTGCTGTACTAGTAATGTATTTGGTTGAATCTCCTGAACAATTATACTCATAAACTCTATAATAATATGTGCTACCCAAGCTTAAACCTGTAACAGTTACATTATTATTATTGCCATTGTACACAACCTGCTCACCAGCACCACTATACACTATATTGGCTGTAGTATCCTCTCCATCTAAAGGTGTTGTAAAAGAATTGATAGTATTCATTTTTACAATTCTATTACCTCCATTACCATTTGACCAGCCAACTTTCATAGAAGTTGAAGTAATATTTGAAAAACTAATTGCAGATGCTTGCGTGGTTGGTGCTACACAAGCAACAGGTAAAGTAACTGCACCACCAATTGCTAAACCATTGGTACCACTGTTTGCAGAATAAAAACCCCAACCACCTGTACCAGTTTGTCCACTAGCATAATAACGTAGGGTAATAGTTGTACCATGTGGCACATTTTGTAATGCTCCAATACTGGTTAAATCTATTGGTGCCATAGCTATTGGCTGGCCAACAGTAGTAGTAGGGCTACCTATTAAGGTAAAGTTGGTTCCATCAAAACTATAAGCAAACTGACTACTTACACCTGGTGAGTTTGCATAAGTATTAGTTCCGTTAAAGTTTGCATCAATATTAGATAAGGATAAAACATACCCTGTTTTTGCTTGTAAGGTAATTTGAAAATAATCTGTATTGGTTGTGGCAATGCCATCGTTT
>JAIXLB010000077.1:26641-41988 GCA_026931905.1 Chitinophagales bacterium | reverse complement strand
TGCTTGTAAGGTAATTTGAAAATAATCTGTATTGGTTGTGGCAATGCCATCGTTTTGAAAACCTGAAGTTCTAAAAGAGTTATTGCCGGCAGAAGCTGCTGCACCCGAACCTCTGGTAATATAATCTGCATTAGAGGCTGTTTCAATATTTGTATCAAATGTAGTTGCCTGAGATGTTGCTACATTATTTTTTCCAGTAAAATCCCAACCAGCAATTACCGCTTTGGTTGTAGCATTGTTAATACCCGTAACAGCAGCTAAATAATTTTGAGATGTACCCGTGCCTTCGTTAAAACCAAACACAGCAACATGATAAGTAGTATTAGCCTTTAAATTAGTTACTGTAACCGTATTGGCAGTGCCATTAAATACTACATAGTTTCCAGTACCAATTTGGCTACCACTTTTAAATGCGGTATTAGCAGTATAATTAGTACCATCTGTTGGGGCAGCATTTACTGCACTGCCTTCTTTTACCAATACTAATCTTTTATAAGCATCGCCACCAGCAAAATTTAAAACCATGCTACCCGATGAAATATTTCCAAAACTAATACTGGATTCTACAGTTGGTTCTTCATCAATAGCATTACCGCTAATGCCTACATTTCTTGTAGTAGCATCTGTTGCAGTGTTCGTAATGTTTACAGCACCTGTACTACCAGTTGCAGTAGTGGGTACATATCTTACATAAATTGTTGCAGTTACAGAATCGTTACCATTTTTTACTAAGGTAATAGGGTTTACAGAAAAGTCTACATCATCTGTACTTATTTGAAAACCTGCTGGGGCAGTTACAGTAATGTTGCTTGCCAACTGCGAACCTATTACTGGATAAGATTTTGAGGCAGAAATAGTATTGATGACTTGATTACCAAATGCAGTAATTGAACTAACACTAATATTAGGGTTATAAGTTGTTTTATTACCAGTAGCTCTGTCTGTTGTTAAATAATTGGGTGCTCCTTCGCTATTTTCGTTAAACTCATAAACAGCTACATGGTAAGTAGCATTTTTATCTAAATTTGTAACAGTTACAGTGGTGCCCGAACCAACATACACTACATTTGCTTCAGTAGGTATTACATCTCCACTTCCAAAAGTTGCACTGGCTGTATAAGTTGTATCATCTACAGGGGCAGAACCAATATTTACAGCTGATGATTTTCTCATTAATACAATTCTCTTTGCACCATCGCCACCAGTAAAATTTACTACCAAACTATTATTGGTTACTGTTCCAAAACTTACAGTACTTATTGTTGTAGGTTCATTGGCTTGGGTTACAAAACTTTCATCGCTGCCATAACTTGTGTTTACACTATTAATTGCATAAGCCCTTACATGATAAGTAGTGTTGGCAGTTAAACTTGTTAAACTACTGGTATAAGAGCCAGTGCCAGTGCCACCATCTATAATTTTAGTATCTGCAGTAGTTGGGTTGGCAGATGTACTATATACAATACCACGTTCTGTTACTGTGGCACCACCATCTGCTGTTACATTACCACCACCACTTGCACTTGTTGTAGTAATACTACTTAAACTTGTTGTTGTAACTGTTGGTGCAACAGCAGTTAATGTAGTAACAACAGTACTTACACTGCTAAAAGCACTACTACCGCCAGCATTTACAGCTTTAACTCTATAATAATAATTAGTACTTGCATTTAAACCTGTAACATTATAATTGGTAGCACTAATATTTGCCTGCGTTACAACAGGGCTGCTAAAATCTCCTGCATTGGTAGATACTTCTAAAGTATAAGTATAAGCTTCTGCACCATCGTTGGTGGGTGCTGTCCAATTAGCTGTAAAGCTTGCATAAGATGGGTTACGAGCAGTAGCATTATCCATTGCAGGTGCATTAGACAGGGTAGTAAAAATTTCGTTGCTACCATAAGCTGTACCTTCACTATTTATAGCATAAGCCCTTACATAATATTTTGTATTGGTAGCCAAACTTGTTAAACTACTGGTATAAGATCCAGTGCCAGTGCCACCATCTGTAACTTTAGAGTCTGAAGTAGTAGGGTTGGTACTTGTTTTATATACAATGCCACGTTCTGTTACTGTTGCACCGCCATCTGCTGTTACATTACCACCACCACTTGCAGCAGTTGTGGTAATACTTGAGATAGAAGTAGTAGAAACTGTTGGTGAGGTGGGGCCTGAGGGGTAAGCAGTCCATGAAACATCGTCTATAGCTATCCTTTTTCCTGCTTCTGTTTGGTTGATAACAATTGATGTAAGAGAAGAAACATTTACGTTTGACCATGTATAGGTAACAACAGTACTTGTTGTTGCACCAGTTGTTGTTATAGTTGATATTGAAGAGCCATTTACTTTAAGTTCTAATTTGCCTACATCTGGATTACCAAAAGGTGCTTTTGCTTTAATAGTTAAATTACCAATACCAGCAGATTTTTGAGAAGAAGTAAGACCAAAGGTTAAGCCACCATTTCTAATTGTTATTGCTTTACTAGTTATTGTTTGGTCAGTTCTTGCATCTGTAGCACTCCAAGTTTCTCCATTATATCCCGTCCATGATCTTGTTAAATAAGATCCAGGGGAGCTTGTTGGAATATTAGTAAAATCTTCACTGCCTTGTGCAAAAACATTGCCCCCAAAAAAAGTAAAAGCAATAATAAGTAGTAAGTAAATTTTTTTTATATTCATAGTGTTAGCTTTTTAGTAGTTTGTTGTTGTATTTTTTGTACAGTAATATACGCAATTAATAGGCGTATATTTACGCATATTACGAAATTAAGGGATTTTGATGATAGGATTAATATATTTTAGCAATAATATTAATGTTTATTTTATTACCATTTTAATACAAAATAATTACGATGTATTGGTTTGTTGCAAACAAACAGAAGCAGTTTCTTCGCTACGCTCAGAATGACAGGGAAAGCCAGGCAGATTCTTCGCTTCGTTCAGAATGACAATTCTTTTTTCTTCGTTTCACTCAGAATGACAGAGGGAATGACAAGAGAGGGGAATAGTAAACTTATCTTACCATTTCTACTACTTTGGTAGGAGCCATATTTGCATTACGAAGTGCTACAGTTCTTACTACATTAGCAGCAATAGCTGCAAAAGCATCTTTAGTTATTGCATCATCGCCAACAACAGCAGGTATTCCAATATCGCCACCTTCCATAATGCTTTGTACCAAAGGCACTTCGCCTAAAAAATTCAAATCGTATTCTTCTGCTAAATATTTACCACCATCTTTTCCAAAAATATAATATTTATTTTCTGGCAATTCAGCAGGTGTAAAGTAAGACATGTTTTCTACTATGCCTAAAATAGGAACATTAACCTGTGCTTGGTTAAACATGGCTATTCCTTTTTTAGCATCTGCCAATGCAACTCTTTGTGGTGTAGTAACAATAACAACGCCTGTAACAGGTACAGTTTGTACCATGGTTAAATGAATATCTCCTGTACCAGGAGGCATATCAATTACTAAATAATCTAATTCGCCCCAATCTACTTCAGAAATAAATTGTTTTATAGCACTGCTTGCCATTGGTCCACGCCATACTACAGCATTTTTTTCATCAACCAAAAAACCAATACTCATAACCTTAATACCAAATTTTTCTATAGGTACAATAATGCCTTTTCCATTTACTTCTTTCATCATAGGTCTTTGTCCACGCAAGCCAAACATAATAGGGGCACTTGGTCCATAAATATCAGCATCCATTAAACCAACTTTTGCACCAGCATTAGCCAAAGCCAAAGCCAGGTTTACACTTACTGTACTTTTACCTACACCACCTTTTCCACTAAAAACAGTAATTATATTTTTTACACCCGTTAAAATTTTATCGCCTTGTAAGCGTTTGCTTGTAGTATTTGCAGTAAAATTTACTGTAACCACAGCATTTTTATTTACCAAAGTTTTTACGGCGTTTTCGCTTGCCATTCGCATCATATCTTTCATAGGGCAAGCAGGTGTAGTAAGCACTATTGTAAAAGAAACATTGTTGCCATCTATTACAATATCTTTAACCATATTAAGGGTTACAATATCTTTTTTAAAATCGGGGTCATCTACATTTTTCAATGCTTCAATTATGGCTGCTTCTGTCATTATTATTGAAAGTTTTTGTTAAAAGAATTTTAGAGCAGCGAAGATAATCGTTTCAAGGGTTTACTTTGTTTTAGATTATTTTCTTTTGTTTTGAAAAAGGAAAAATTTATAAAAGCATAAAGTACAATTATTATTTTGTACATTGCTAAAATTGTAGTTAGAAGTATGTTTAAATCGATACATAAAATTTATTTTATTGTTATAACATTGTTGTTTTTGTTTGTTAAAACAAATGCACAGCAAACCATTACAAGAGATAGTGTAGTGCAATTATATGGAGTAATAATGACAGCAGATAGCCTTAGAGCAATTGGAGGAGCCAGTGTAATTGTTGTAGATAAAGGAAGAGGAACGATTACCAATAACGATGGTGTTTTTAGCATTGCAGTTTTAAAAGGCGATAAAATTACTTTTTCCTGTATTGGGTTTAAAGACAAAACCATTTATATACCCCATCATTTACAAGATAATCAATACAGTGTAATACAATTAATGATTAACGATACAGCCTATTTACCTGCTACCATTATACGTTCAAGACCAACAAGAGAACAGTTTGAAAGAGATTTTGTAAGCACATCAATTCCTGATGATGCTTATGAAATAGCACGACAAAATACCGATGAAGCCAAAAGAAGGGTTTTAATAAACAGCCTTCCTCCAGATGGAAGAGAGGCAGTAAATTATCAATTACGCCAGCAAGCCAATAAATATTATTATGCAGGGCAATTACCTCCTATGAATATTTTAAACCCTATGGCTTGGGCAGAATTTATTAAGAGTTGGAAGCGTGGGGATTTTAAGAGGAAGAAGAAATAAATAGAATCACAGATAACTCAGATACTGCATATTTTCTCGCCAAAAAAGTTTGTTTTTGTCTATTATTAGTTTAAATTGCGACTGCTTTGCATTTTCAAAACTAATAAACACTGCTGCTATGAAAAAAAATCAACTTTTTTGCATAGTTTTTTTGGTTTTTACAACTCTGCTATGCAACAACCTCATTCACGCACAAATATTAGAAATAGACATCGGCGGTCCCTCAAAAACCTGTAGAAAAACAAAAGAAACTTTTAGTATAGATGTACCTACTACAGGAGTAGCTTATAAATGGTCGGTAAGCGATTCAACTTTATTGCTTTCCGGTATATATGGTGATTCCACTACCATATTGTTTGATGGAACAGATTCTGTAGTAATCATTTCCATAGAGGGCAGAGACAGTACAGGTACATTGGTAGCTATGGGTTCAAGAACAATACCTGTAAAAGGATTGCCCAATCCTAAAATTTTAAGTACCGTTCGTGTAGGCTGTGAAAGATTAAACGATTCCACAAGAGCAGAAGACCCGAGTGAACCTTTATTTCTTGATGATGGCAGTTGCTTTAAAGTTTGTGAATATTCACGTACAGCTTTTCAAGTAAGCGGTAAGAGTGGCTTACAGTTATCCGCAGCAGGCAGGCAGGGCAGGCAGCATAGAATTATATAACGGTATCGGTACTAAGGTAGCGGCTTATACCCTGCCTGTAGCAGCCAAAGGAACTATGCCGTTAAGTTTGGGTAATTTGCAGTCAGGCGTATATTTGATAGTATTAAAAGAAAACGGGCAAATAAAAGCCAGCAGTAAATTAATAATAGCAAGATAAATTGCTCTGTCATGCCGACGATAGGAGAATAATGCTGTCATTCCGAGAGAAAGGAGGAATCTGTCGGGTACTAATACAAAAACTCAACAGATTCTTCGTGCCTCAGAATGACAGGGAAATTCGACAGATTTCTCCTACCGTAGAAATGATAATAAACAGAAAAAATTATGAAAAAACATTTCCTCACACTCATTATTACACTCCTGCTCTGCTCCACTGCCACCCAAGCCCAAAATTGGCAATGGGGTATAAGAGGCGGCAACCCTTTCAACAGCAGCATTACAGAAACCATCATAGATATGGCTACCGATGCCCATGGAAATATATATGCTTTGGCAGAAATAGACGGCGGTGGCGGTACTACCATACAAAACCAAACGATTAATACTCATGGCGGTAACAGAGATATACTGGTATTTTCCTATAACTGTAACGGGCAGTTGCGATGGGTAAAATGTATAGGAACACCAACCAGCAGCGATGTAGCCATAGCCATAGCAGTGGATGGGCAGAACAAAGTATATGTTACGGGAAAGCTTCACAACTTCAGTCCCATAACCCAATATTTTGATACAGATACCATTCAGCCCAATCCGCTTAAAACCCGTTTTCTTATTCAGTACGACAGCAGTGGTAACTACCAGTGGCTGCGGCAGTATGGTTCCGATACCATATCATATCTTAATCAGGACTACTATAGTGCGGTTAGGAGTAATGATATGGTAGGCGACCCTGCGGGTGGTAATATGTTAGTTATTTACCGCCGGCTTACCGGTAGGTGATAGCATAGCAGTACCTATTGCCGGCATGTATATGCTGCATTTTAATGCACAGGGCAATATAACAGAGTTGGTACAATTAGATATGCAAATTGACATCAACCAAACTTTTTTCAGTTATAATATCCGTATGGCACGTACAAGTAGTGGAAAATTTATAATTAGCGGAAGGGTTTCTTCATCTCCTAATGGTTTGGTAATGGGGGGGCAGCCTTTAGACTATCCTATGTTTATAGGCTGCTTCAATGCCAACGGCAGTTTCTTATGGAAAAGAGAAAATAATTTTACAGGCGGTGCTTTTAATTATCGTCCTGTAATAAACAACGGATATATTTATTTGTCAGCAAGTCTTTACCATGGGATTAGTTTTAATGGGTTTACGTTTGTAAACAGTTTAGGAACTCATTCTATGCCGGGGTTAATAAAAATGGATACTTTGGGTAATAATGTATGGGCTACCAATGCTTCTACTAATGCTGCTACAAGAGGAAATGGGGTAGCAGTAAGTAGCAATCATACTGTTTATAGTATAGGCGATTACCCGAGAACATTGTTATGGGGCAGCCATAGCCTGCAAAATATAGCCAATCAGGGTTATGATATATTTTTGGCAAAATTTGATGCAGCCACAGGAACAGTATTGGGTATAGATAGTTTAGATGGCAATTTTGGTAACAGTGATGCACCCAATGCAATAATAGCCGATAATAAAAACAACATCTATTTGGGTGGCAGCATGGGCAGCCAATTATATCTTAACAACGATACCCTTACTTCTTCCGGTGGCAGCAATGATTTTTTTATAGCCAAATACGGCAGTGCAGATTGCAGCAGTGTAGTACCCGTAACCATTACCAACTTCAATGCCACCCTGCAAAACAAAGCAGTGCTGTGCCAATGGCAAACTGCCAATGAAGTAAATATTGCACATTTTAATATTCAAAGAAGCATCAACGGTACAGAGTTTAACACCATTGGTAAAACAAATGCAGCAGGCACCGGTAACAATACATACAGCTATACAGATAATAACATAGCAGCTTTAAATATCGGGGGCAGAGAGTCTGTTTATTACAGGCTGCAAAATATAGATAAAGATGGCAGCTACACATACAGTAAAATAGAAAAAATTCAATTGTCAATTATCAACTCTCAATTGTCAATTTATCCCAACCCCGCCAAAGACAGGATAATGGTAAACGGTAAAGGAACAGTAGAGTTGTATGGCATTACAGGCAATCAACTAAACCATTGGCAACTAAACGGCAACAGAATAATAGACATCAGCAATTATAGCAATGGTATATATTTAATGGTATTAAAAGAAAACGGGCAAATAAAAGCCTGCAGTAAATTAATAATAGCAAGATAGGAGCACGGATAACACAGATTATTATGATTTGCACAGATAAAAATCTTAAACAACCCTAACTAACCCTAATAATCTGCGTTCTATTTTTTACAGATATTTATCAAACTAACACTTGTAAGCTTTACATTTGCTGCACTAAAAAATAAAACCATGAAAAATATTGCTGTGATAGGTGCTGGAACTATGGGAAATGGTATTGCTCATGTTTTTGCACAAACTGGTTTTGCTGTTAGTTTAATAGATGTTAGTGCTACACAATTAGAAAAAGCTATTGCTACCATTACTAAAAATATGGATAGACAAATTGCTAAAGGTAGCCTTACAGAAGAGCAAAAGCAGCAAGCATTAGCAAATCTTGTAACAAACACTAACCTTGCAGAAGGTGTAAAAAATGCCGACTTAGTAGTTGAAGCAGCAACGGAAAGTACTGAACTAAAACTGAAAATTTTTAAACAAATAGATGAAGCTGCACCCGAAAATTGCATCTTGGCAAGTAATACATCTTCTATTTCTATTACTAAAATAGCAGCAGCTACACAACGCCCTCAATTAGTAATAGGCATGCACTTTATGAACCCTGTACCTGTAATGAAACTGGTTGAAATTATTAATGGTTATGCCACAACAAAAGAAGTTACTGATAGCATTGTTGCATTAAGCAAACAGTTGGGTAAAGTACCCTGTGTAGTAAACGATTATCCAGGATTTATTGCTAACAAAGTTTTAATGCCAATGATTAATGAAGCTATTTACAGTTTGTACGAAGGTATTGCAGGTGTAGAAGAAATAGATACTATTATGAAATTAGGCATGGCTCACCCTATGGGTCCTTTGCAATTAGCAGATTTTATAGGCTTGGATGTTTGTTTGAGTATTTTAAATGTATTGTACAATGGCTATGGCAATACCAAATATGCACCTTGTCCTTTGTTGGTAAATATGGTAACAGCAGGAAAATTAGGTGTTAAAAGTGGCGAAGGATTTTATACCTATACAGCAGGCAGCAAAGAATTGGTGGTAAGCAACAATTTTAAATAAAAGCACAGCACAACTATCAACCTTTTACAAATTCATCTTGCATTATAGCAAATACTTTTTCTTTCAATGCTGTTACGTCTAAACCTTTTGGCGATACAGGGGGTAAATATCGTATTTCCAATTGGTGGGGTAATAAATAAAATATTTTATGATGAGGCATTGCTTTAGCTGAATTAAATAAAAGGGTTGGCACTATTGAGGTTTGTGTAGTAATAGAAAGTTTAAAAGCTCCGTCATAAAAATTTTTCAAAGGATTGCTTGTTCTATTTCTTGTACCTTCTGGAAAAATAACAACATGAATAAATTGTTGTAATGTTTTTTTCATATTATCAAAGCTTTTTCTTCTGCTTGCATCGCTTTTTCTATCTACAAGTATAGATCCTTTTTTGTAGTACCAACCAAAAATAGGAATTTTTGCAAAGCTTGTTTTAGCAATGGTTTTATTGGCACCTGGTATGTAAGGACAAGTTATTGGAGCATCGAGCAAAGAGTTGTGGTTGCAAGTAAAAATGTAGGTTTCGTTTTTATCAACATTTTCTTTACCACTTACTTTTATAGGGCAGGCAATTAAAGTAAGCCAAATGTTCATCCATACTTTAGATAAATAAATAAAAGCAGCCTGACTTTTTTTCTCATCTTTAATGAAAGAAGTAAATAAGGAAGGAATAAGAATAATAATAAAAGTTATAATAAAAGTTACAAGCCCCCACAAAGCCCAAACTCTTGCAAAAATATTTTGTAGAAATGATACAACTTGTTTCATAATAAATTTCGTTTTATAAACTCCAATCAATAGGGTTTATGCCATTTTTAATTAGAGCTTCATTGGTTCTGCTAAAATGTTTACACCCCAAAAAACCATTGTAAGCACTTAATGGCGATGGATGAGCAGCTTTTAAAACCAAATGTTTTGTTTCGTCAATTAATAATTGTTTTTCCTGTGCAAATTTTCCCCATAAAAGAAAAACAATATTTTCTTTTTCATCCGATATTTTTTGAATAACTGCATCAGTAAAATTCATCCACCCAATTTTGCTATGGCTTGCAGGTTCATTAGCTCTTACTGTTAATACAGCATTTAATAATAACACACCTTGTTTTGCCCATGGTGTAAGATTGCCAGTAGTAGGTATTGCCATTCCAATATCTTGATGCAATTCTTTAAAAATATTTTGTAGCGATGGAGGAGGAGGTTCGCCATCTGGCACACTAAAACTCAAACCCATTGCTTGTCCTACATTATGGTAAGGGTCTTGACCTAAAATAACTACTTTAACTGTATCAAATGGTGTGCAATAAAAAGCATTAAAAATTAAACCCCCAGGTGGAAAAATTACAGCCTTTGTGGCTTTCTCTGTTTTAAGATGGGCAACAATTTGCTGAAAATACATTTTATCAAATTCTTGTTTTAAAACTTTTTTCCAGCTTGCTTCAATTTTTACATCCATGGCGTATCATTTAAAAAAATTAGTAGGTAACCATGATTTTATAAAAAGCGTATTTTACTTTTCATGATTATAAATAGGAGAACTATTTAACCCTAAATGCTTAAAAAAATATCCAAAAGAAACTTTTAAAACACCCAAGCCATAGGTAATACTTCTTTTTAAATTAATAGAAGAGGCATCATCAAAATATTTTGTAGGGCAAGTAACTTCTCCAATTTCAAAACCTGCATCAAATATTTGAGCTATCATTTGGTTGTCAAAAACAAAATCATCACTATTGGCTTCGTAATTTACTTTTTCTAAAACTTCTTTACTAAATGCTCTATAACCTGTATGGTATTCACTCAACTTTTGATTTAATAAAATATTTTGAGTAAGCGTTAAAATTCTATTAGCAATAAATTTGTACAAAGGCATTCCGCCTTTTAATGCTCCTTTGCCTAAAATTCTGGATGCAAAAACTACAGGATAAACATCATTAGCAATAATACTACACATTGCAACAATAAGTTTAGGAGTATATTGATAATCTGGATGAAGCATAATTACAATATCTCCTTTTAACTCCAAAGCTTTGTTGTAGCAAGATTTTTGATTACCACCATAACCTCTGTTTTGTGTATGTGTTACAATATGTTTAATTCCTAAACGCTCAGCTTCTGCAACTGTATTATCTCTACTGGCATCATTTACTAAAATAACTTCATCAACTATATCAAAAGGTATTTCATTATAGGTTTGTTCTAAAGTTTTTTCTGCATTATAAGCAGGCAATACCACTATCACTTTTTTACTATTCAGCATACAAAATATTTGATAATAAAAGTTTGTAAAAATAGTAGATAAACAAGTAACTGAATAAAGTTAAAATTCTGAATAAATTTTATTTAATACTTTAATAGCACAATTTTCGGTTTGATATTTGAGGTCTTTTAATTAAAATTTAATACAGATGAAAAAAATTATTTCATTATTCATCATTGCTTCAACTACTCTTACAACACTACAAGCCCAACAATCAAGTAATGATTATATAACAGCCGTTGGCGTAAAATTTTTTCCAGGTGCTTTAACAGTAAAACATTTTTTAAATGATAATAATGCCATTGAAGGCTTAGGATATTTTTGGCAGTATGGAAGTAGAATAACAGGCTTGTACGAACATCATACAAGTTTTAATGCAGTTGATGGTTTAAAATGGTATGTAGGTGCTGGTGCACATATTGGTTTTTGGAACGATAAATGGAAAAACAATTATCCTTCAAGAAACAGTGGTGTAGCAATTGGTATAGATGGAGTGTTAGGGTTAGATTATAAACTTAAAACTGCACCTCTCAACTTTAGTATAGATTGGCAACCCTCTTTCAATTTTATTGGGTACAATTATTTTGAAGGAGGTTGGGGAGGCTTAGCAGTAAGATATACTTTCTAAATGGGTATAAATACTGTTTTTGAAACAAATGCTACTAAAAAACCAATATTTTCAAGCTTTACAGTACATTAGAAAAATAATTGAACAAAATTATTATTGTAAATCAATCAATTATAAACGTTCAATAAAAAATAATTCCTTTTTATTTTGTATTATAAAGCATATTACACCTACTTTTGCACTCCTTTTAAAAATAAGGATTATTTAATACCAATGGGATAGCATTGGTTTCATTAAAAACAAACATTAAAATGAGTAAATTACATTTCACTACCAAGCATGCAAATGCGGCTACCGTAAAGCACAACTGGTATGTTGTGGACGGTACTAATCAAACCGTAGGACGTATGTGTAGCAAAATTGCTGCAGTACTTAGAGGCAAAAACAAAGCCTACTACACACCACATGTAGATTGTGGCGATTATATTATTGTTATTAATTGTGATAAAATAAAATTCACAGGTAATAAATTAGAAGAAAAAATTTATGATACATTCTCAGGTTACCCTGGAGGTCGTAAAGAAGAAGTTGCTAAAAACTTATTAAAACGCCGCCCTGAAGTTATTATTGAAAGAGCTGTAAAAGGTATGCTACCTAAAAACAGATTAGGACGTAAAATGTACAAAAAATTATTTGTATATACAGGTGCAGAACATCCTCATACAGCACAACAACCCAAAGAATTAAAATTCTAATTAATCAAAACAATCATTCAAAACATTCCAATCATATATAAAAAATGGAAAAACAAAAAAACGCAGTTGGTCGCCGTAAAGAAGCAGTAACACGTGTGTTTATTAGCAAAGGCGATGGAAAAATTACTGTAAACAATAAGGATTATAAAACTTATTTTCCTTTGGCTTACTTGCAAAATCAAGTAGAAGCTCCTTTAAAAGCTGCTGAAGCAACTGATAAGTTTGATATTACTGTAAATGCACAAGGTGGTGGTTTAAAAGGTCAAGCAGAAGCTATAAGATTAGGTATTTCAAGAGCTTTATTAGAAATAAATGCCGAATTACGCCCAGTATTAAAAGCTGCTGGTTTTCTAAAAAGAGATCCACGTGGTGTAGAACGTAAGAAATTTGGTCATAAAAAAGCAAGAAAAAGCTACCAATTCAGCAAACGTTAATACTATTGAATTTGTTATTACAAAGCTTTGTCTTTTTTTCAAATTCAAGCTTCAAAACTAAATTTTAAAATTTTAATTATTAAAATAATACAATGGAAAATAACACTTCACTTCAACAACAGCTTTTAGAAGCAGGTGTACACTTTGGACATTTAAAAAAGAAGTGGAATCCTAAAATGTTGCCTTACATTTTTGCAGAAAAAAAAGGCATTCATATTATTGATTTAAATAAAACTGTAATACACTTACAAGAAACAGCAGCAGCATTAAAACAAATTGCTAAAAGTGGCAAAAAAATTATGTTTGTTGCTACTAAAAAACAAGCCAAAGAAATAGTTAGCGAATGTGCTAAACGTGTAAATATGCCTTTTGTAACTGAACGTTGGTTAGGTGGTATGCTTACCAACTTCAATACTGTTCGTAAAAGCGTGAAAAAAATGCAAAGCATTGATAAAATGCTAAACGATGGCAGTGCAGAAAGCTTAACTAAAAAAGAACGTTTAACATTGAGCCGTGATAAAGAAAAAATGGAAAAAGTTTTAGGCGGTATTGCTCAATTAGGTCGTATTCCTGCTGCTTTATTTATTGTTGATATTGGCGTAGAGCATATTGCATTGGCAGAAGCAAAACGTTTAGGTATTTCTACATTTGGAGTGGTAGATACTAATTGCGACCCTAATAAAGTAGATTTTGCCATTCCTGCAAATGACGATGCAACTAAATCTATTGCTATTATTACCAACTATATTACTGCTGCTATTTTAGAAGGTTTGGCAGAACGTCAGGCAAATAAAGATGAAGAAGATGCAAGTAATGATGACGGCAATAATGAAAACGAAGCAAAAGCTCGTCGTTTAGAACAAGAAGCACAAGCAGAAGGTGGTCGTGGTCGTAGAAGAGGTGGTAGAACAGCAGGTGAAGGAGAAAATACAAATACTGCTGCACCAAAACGTAGAGTACCAAATACACGCAGACCAGCAGGTAAATAATAAACGGCTTTATTTATAAAAAAATATCATTGGCTGATTATATATTCAATATGTAATCAGCCAATGTACATTTATAACCATTATTGTTGAAAAATAGAAATTATTTTAAAATTACAATTATTAACTTACCCTTACTTTCGCCGCATTTTATATTGCTGATTATTCAAATAACATCGAAAAATAACTATGAAAAAACAACTTATCTTTATTATTTTGTGCATTTATTCTTTGACAGCTTCAGGACAAATTACTAAAGGCAACTGGATGGTAGGTGGTAATGCTCGTTTTGGCAAACAGCAACAACAACTTTCAGGAAATGATATTAGCAGTTTAATGATTCAGGTTTCTCCTAATTTGGGGTATTTTTTAGCTGATAAATTTGCCGTTGGACTAAAACCAAGTTTTGGTTATACTAGAATTAATAATTATGGAAATTATATCAGCAAATCAACTACTTTTAGTATAGGTCCTTTAGTCCGCTATTATTTTTTACCTGTTGATAACAGATTAAATATTCTTGCAGAAAGTAGTTATCAATATTTATCTGATTTCAAGGGTTATTCTCAAAACACATTTATCTTTTCCGCAGGACCTGTTATTTACTTTAATTCAAGTGTTGGTATAGAGTTTACTCTAAATTATGAATCAATTCGTGCTTCAGGCTCTACTACATCCACAAAAACGTTATTTCTTGGTGTTGGATTTCAAATTCATTTAGAAAAAGAAAAAAATCATTAATCATTCAAAAATAAAAACTATGTTTTATAAAATAATATGTTTTATTACAGTTGCTTTTATTACGCTCACAGGATTTTCACAAACAACAACAATTAATTATTTATCCAGTGGACTTAGTACTTCCGCTTGTAATGTTTTTAGTTCATCGGTAAATATTAATGGAGTTCAACATTATTCTCACGCAGGAGGTGTAACCCTTAATACAACAAATGGAATTATACTTACAACTGTACCATCAGGCAGTTCTGCTGGAGGAACAGCGTATATTATTCAAGGTAATTTTACTCCTAATGATAAATATGATATTGCAATTACAGCTAAAGGTAATAATACTCTTTTCTTGAAAACTTCTGTAGTTCCAAATTTGAATCAGTTTGCAACTAGCGGAACAAATTCCTGCACTCCAGACCCTTTTATTGTAGGATACAATACAACAGGATATGGTCAATATGTAACTGTAACTTCTACTTCAAGCGTTACATACGATATTCCACAATTTACCATAGCAGGAAGTACGACATATTCATATTTAGTTATATGGGCAACAGGAGGGAATCCTAGCTTATCATTGGATGCCCTTACAATAAGTGAGGTTGTAATAACTAAGACTTCTACCCCCACTTTCACCATTACGCCTAATACCACTTCTATTCCATGCGGTTCTACCA